>CAMHEL010000092.1 GCA_946184125.1 uncultured Prevotellaceae bacterium | reverse complement strand
CCACGAAAAAATCCGTAGGCAAGAATAACCGTTACAAAAAAAATGAAAATTCAGACATTTAATATCAGGATTTTTAATCCGAAAATCGCATTAAAGATGCCTATACTCCATGCAGGTGGATTGCAAATCCACCTGAACGAAATATTCGCTGAATAGACCTCTAATTGCCGATTTCAGAAAAAATTCTAATTATCGATTTCAAAATTTATCTCGCAAGAGTATTGCCGAGCGCAACGGCGGCCTGAAAGGCCAACACGCTCTCAGCCCAGGGCAACGCCCTGGGTCTTTATTTGCGGGCTAATTAACCGCCCTGAAAGGGCATAAGCATTTGATTATTAGGTTTTTAATCTTTTCTGTGCATTGGCCTATGGCGGATGTTTCAGCAATGCTGTTGGCCTTTGTTCCCCTTTTTTCTCTCAAATGATTATCCCGCCCAAAAATTATTTCCATAAAAATAGTTGCGGAAGACATCCTTTCGAAACCGTAATAATCTTCAATTTCACCAGAGCTCGGCCCTATAAGTTCATATACAAGAAGAGTGTGTGTCAATTGACACACACTCTTCTTTATGGTTGGTTAGGGTAGGGTGGACTTTCTCAATCCTGACCCTGCTCATCGTCGCTTTCTTCGGCTTCGGCCTCGGCGTCGTAAGCTCTGATCTTCTCTCTTACTGCTTCGAGGTCGTCCTTCAGCCTCTGCACTTTCCTCTTCATCTCTTCGATGAGGCTTCCGCCCTTCTTGCTCGATGCGCTGAGGAAACCGAGGTTGTTCTCGTAGGTCTGGATGTCCTGCTTCAGACCTTCATAACGGCGCATGAGGCGTGTACGCTCGTTGTCGGCGGGTGCTGACTGCTTCTCGGCCTGGAACCTCGGGCCGCCACGGTGACCCTCACCACGCCTGCGCGATACTGAGATGCGGTGCTCGTGGTAGAGCTTGTCGATGATGTCGCGGTATTCCTTGTAGAGCTTGTCCTTCTCACGGAAAGGAACATGGCCGATGGCATTGTACTCCTCGACGAGTTCCTGCACGACTTCATAGAGGTCGTCGCCCGGGTCTTCGGCTGCGGCCTTGAGTTTGGCGATGATGGCTTTCTTCTTGGCAAGGTTCTCGCGCTCCTCGCCCCTTGTGCCAGCTGTGGCGGCGTTGCGTGCCTCGAAGAACTTGTTGCAGGCACCGAGGAACTCTGCCCAGAGCTGGTCGCCAAGCTTCTTGGGCACCATGCCGATGGTCTTCCATTCACGCTGAAGCTCGGCGAGCTTGTCGGCGGTGGCTTTCCAGTCGGTGCTGTCCTGAAGGGCTTTCGCTTGCTCTACAAGGGCGCGCTTGCGCTCTGCATTTTCGGCAAAACGGCTCTTCATCTCACGGAAGAACTGGGTCTTGCGGCCGAAGAAGTCGTCGCATGCTGCGCGGAAACGCTCGAATATCTTGACGTTCATCTTCTGGGGAGCAAAGCCGATGGTCTTCCACTCGGTCTGCACCTCGATGATTTCCTTCGTGTGGCGGTCCCAGTCGGCGGCATTCTTGTTCTCCTCCTTGGCGATGGCTTCCACACGCTCGCACAGAGCGGTCTTGCGGGCGAGATTCTCATCCTCACGTGAGCGGAGGTCCTCGAAATGCTTCTGGTGACGCTTGTTGATAATCGTGGAGGCGGCTTTGAACCGGGCCCACATCTGCTCTCTGAGGTCCTTGGCCACGGGGCCAGCCTCGCGGTATTGCTGGTGAAGCTCTTGCAACTGGTGGAAGGCGCTGATGACATCGGGCTCTTCGGCCAACTTCTCGGCTGCCTCGCAGAGCTTCTCCTTGATTTCAAGGTTCTTGCGGAAGTCATACTCCCTCAGCTCGCTGTTCAGGCGAAGCTGGTCGTAGAACTGCTCGACATAGTGCTGGTAGGTACGCCACAGCTCGTTGGCCTTCTCGGCTGGAACCGACTTGATTTCACGCCACTCGGCCTGAAGGCGCTTGAACTCCTGGAATGAGCGGTTGGCGCTTTCGGGAGAGGTCACCATGCCTTTAATCTTCTCGATGATGGCAAGCTTCCTTTCGTAGTTCTCGGCTTTCTCCTTCTCCAGCTCCTTGGAGATGTTGCTCCTTCTCTCCTTGATGAGGCTCATCTCGGCTTTGAACTTCTCCTCGTCCTCATCGGGGACGATTTGATATTTGCTGGGGTCGCCGCCATTGTCGATGTATTCTCTCAAGGCTGCCTCACGGTCGGCTACGAGCAATTTGTAGAAAATGGTTTTGAGCATGTCCACTTCGTCTTTTGTGGGCATCTCCTCCCCATGGGCCAATTCGGTCACTCTTTCGAGGACCTCCTTCTTGGTCTTATACACTTTCTTGGGAACTTCCGGCTCAGCGGCGGGTGCCTCCTCGGCCACGGGAACTTCCGGCTCAGCGGCGGGTGCCTCCTCGGCCACGGGAACTTCCGGCTCAGCGGCGCGTGCTTCCTCAGCCACGGGAGCTTCCGGCTCGGCGGCGGGTGCTTCCTCGGCCACGGGAGCTTCCGGCTCGGCGGCGGGTGCCTCCTCAGCCACAGGAGCTTCCGGCTCAGCGGCGGGTGCCTCCTCAGCCTGTTCCACTTTGTCCACTTCCTCTACCGACTGGGTCTCAGCACTTGCATTGGGAGTTTCCACTTCATTCTTTTCTACGGGTGTGCCCTGGTTCAGCACATTTTCTTGAGAGTCCATCACTTAACAATTAGGTTTATGATTCGATTGTTCACACTTATCAAAATGCAAACTTACTGAAAAAAAGCGTAACCGCCTAATTTTTATTTGCTTTTTTTTAATAAATTTTTAGAATCGGCCTCAAATGAGGCGTTTATGCCTGAAAATCCACCAAATAAGACCCGATACAGCAACGGAAATGATGAGTGCGATGGCAAAACCATGTGCGTTGTTCTCCATGCCATTGATGAGGTTCATACCAAACAAACTGGCGATGAGCGTGGGGAACATCATGAGAATGGAGACAGAGGTCAGCGTACGCATCACGTTGTTCATGTTGTTGTTGATGATGCTGGAATAGGTGTCCATCGTCGATTCGAGAATGTCGGAATAGATGTTGGTGGTTTCCCGTGCCTGGGTCATCTCGATGTTGACGTCCTCGATCATGTCGGCGTCCAACTCGTCTATCTGCAACTTGAATTTCAGTTTCGCAAGCAGGTTCTCATTGCCTCGGATGGAAGTGGCAAAGTAGGTGAGTGAGTCTTGCAGACGGCTCAGGCCGATGAGCGACTCATTGTTCACTTCTTTGTCAAGATTCCGCTTGGCTTTCTCGATGAGGTTGTTGATTTGCTTCAGGCGCTTGAGGTACCAGACGGCGGAAGAGAGGAATATGCGGAAAATCATGTCGACATAGTCGGTGAAACCCACACCCCTTTTCTGCTGGTAGCTCACAAAGTCTATCATCATGTTGGTCTCATAATAGCAGACCGTGATGGTGATATCGCGTTTGTGGATAATACCTAAAGGAACGGTGGTGTAAGGGGTTCTCGACCGGATTTCCTTCACGTAGGGGATACGAAGAATGATGAGCATCCAGCCATCGTCGTATTCATAACGCGCACGCTCATCGGCATCGCTGATGTCGGTGAGGAAATAGTCGGGTATCTTGTATTCATTCTCGAGATGCTGGCGGTCCTCGTCGGTGGGGCAAGTCACCTGTATCCAGCAGTTCGGCTGCCACTCATTGAGTAGCGTAAGGCCATCATTGTAATTCCAGTACGTTCTCATTTGTTGCTCCTCCATTGATTAGAGCAGGGAAAAAGTCACCGTGCGGAGGTCAACAAATCTATTGTCGCCTCACGCTTACGAAATAGGTTTTTCCGCTGGGTAGTCGTCCATATTGATTTCAAGAATTAGTGTCGGGTGCAAAGATAAGGAAAAAAATGCAAACGGCCATCATGCAAAACGAAAAAAACTGATTTTTCTGGGGAGTAATAGAGCGTTTTACGCCTATTTTTGATTACTTTTGCACGACATCTGCCGCTATACCTTTATATATTATTATATATGTTACAAGGACTTGAAACGCTCCCACCGATGGCCGATCTCGGCCGTCGGAATCTAAAGTCTAGCGTCTAAAGTCTAAAGTCTAGCGTCTAAAGTCTAAAGTCTAAAAAAACAAAAGAATGAAAAGAGAATTGGAAGAGAGAGTGTCGCGTGCCGTATCCTATTTCATGGAGGGTTACGGCTGTTGTCAGAGTGTGGTGCTGGCTTTCAGCGACCTTTATGGCCTTGACGCAGAACTCGCGAAGCGGGTGGCGGCGGGCTTTGGAGGGGGCATCGGACGCTTGCGTATGATGTGTGGGGCCGTGTCGGGCCTCGTCATGCTCGCAGGACTCGACTGTGGACAAACCGAGGGAAGCGACCGCGCAGGGAAGTCGGCATGCTACAAAGTGGTGCAGGAATTGCTGGCGCAGTCGAAGAAGGCCAATGGCTCACTCATCTGTGCCGAACTGCTGGGGCTGAACGGTCCGGTGCCGATGGGCGACTACGAGGCGTCGGAGCGAACGAAAGAATACTACAAACAAAGGCCCTGCGCAGCGAAGGTGGAGAGCGCGGCGCTCATCTTCGCTGAGTACCTCGAGAAGAAGAATGGGCAGTGACCGAATGGTCACATAGCAAGTCTGAAACCAATGTCGGGATTGAAGATGGTATTTTCCCAGCGCCTACGGTCGGAGACCCTCAGGTGGCGAGGAAAATCGAGGAAGCCTCCACCCCGGCACACCTTCGCTTTTTCCGAGACAGACATCTCATCTTCTTGCCCCTGCTGCTCTGCCTTTTGACCATAGGGCTTCCATATTTCATCGCACCACTCCTCCACATTGCCGCTCATGTCGTAAATGCCAAGTTCGTTGGGTGCTTTTGTCTTCACGTTATGAGTCTGATTGCCGCTGTTGTTGCAATACCATGCCACGAGTTCATGGTCCATACATCCAGCATATTTGGTGTGCCGGCTTTTGCGGCCACCCCTGGCGGCATATTCCCACTCAGCCTCAGTGGGCAGACGGAAGCGTTTTCCTGTGTAGTATTCCAACTTCATGAGAAAGAGGTCGATATCGACAAATCTCACACACTCCACAGGATGCATTGACCCTTTGTTCTTGGAAGGATTGCTACCCATGACGGCTTCCCACAACTGTTGTGTCACCTCGGTCTCCCCAATGTAGAAATCGCCAACAACCGCGACATGCCCGGGCCGCTCAATGTCGTAAGCATCCGCGTCCTCCTCGGTAGCCCCCATGACGAAGGTGCCACCGCCTACCTTGACCATGTCGAAAGCCACGCCATTGACGTTGAAGGACTCTTTTTCTACATGACCCACAGGACCTGTCGTGACTTGCCCTACAGAGTCTGTCGCTGCTTGACCCACAGCACCTGTCTCGTCGACAGACATGCTTTCTTCGTCCAAGTTTTCGGGTATCACGGGTCTGAGTTTTATTTCCTGCGCTTGGGCGGAAACCGATGCGAGCACCGCACTCCCCAGTGCGAGAGCCATCCAGCAGCCTATGGTATATTTCTTTATGATTTGTTCAATGCTTAGAAAAAGAGTCTTTCTACCCTGATACATAATTTGATAAGTCGGTATTCAAAATTAGTTTTTGTTTCGGTTCAACGTGGCGACAACATATTCCGACTGTGTGCCGATGCGGTATTTGCCGCCCCAGATGCCCAGTCCGGAACTGACATAGAATTGGGTGTTGCCTTTCGTGCATGAGCCCCACGAACACTCGTAAATCATGTCGGTGACCCAGGAGACGGGCCACACCTGTCCGCGGTGGGTGTGACCGCTGAGCTGGAAGTCGGCATGGCTCTCACCGGCTTGCTCGAGGTTGAATGGCTGGTGGTCGAGGATGATGTTGAAGGTGCTGTCGGGCACATGGCTCATAAGCTCTTTCAGCTCCTTCCGCCTACGGTAGAAACGGTCGTTCCGGCAGATAAGCGTGATGTCGCGACCGATGGTGGCTGTGCTGTCGACAAGCAGATGGATGCCTGCCGCCTGCCAGAACTCCTTCGCGCCAGCGCCGCGGCTGAAATACTCATGGTTGCCGAGGCATGCATACACGGGGGCGGTGAGGCGGCGGAACTCCTCGGCCATATTCTCCTCGTTGAGGGGCCTCAGACTGTTGTCGATGATGTCGCCGGCGATGAGAATGAGGTCGGGGTGCTCGGCGTTGATGAGGTCCACCCACCGGGCAAGGTCCGACCTGCGGTTGTGGTAACCCAGATGGAGGTCGGACATCATGACGATGCGGTAGTCGCGACTGATGGGCTTGTCGGTGCTGAGCTGTAGCGGCACCCTCGTCTTATGATGGTACTTGATGTTTCCTGCTATGAGCGTCACGGCAAGGACGACGGTCACGGCAACTGTTGTGACCCAACTGTCGCGGAGCCATCCCGCCGGGAGGAGGTGCAGAAGTCTCGCCACATCGAGCACGATGAAGATGATGGTGAGGTAGAGCAGGACGATGATGGCCGATGTGCTGACCTTGTAGGCGAAGGAAGCCAGATTCAATGGCATCTTCTCGAGCAGGCCTCCGATGAAGAAGAACATGCTGAAGAAAACGATGGCAAACAGCACTACGGCTGTCCATTTGCCCACCTTGCCGATGGGAAGCACAGTCCATACATGCCACAGCACGTAACTGAGCCCGGCAAGCGTGAAACAGATACAGATGAAGAACAAGAAGGGAAGTCGCATCAGAATAGGGAAAGTGAATAGACATAAATGACCGCCGCGGGAATGGCCATGAGGGCGGAGTCAAAACGGTCGAGCATGCCACCGTGACCCGGCAGGATGTTGCCGCTGTCCTTGATGCCAAGGGTGCGCTTGAGCAGAGACTCTACAAGGTCGCCCAAAGTGCCGAAAACGACAACCACGAGGCCAAGACCCATCCATACCGGCACCGACATGCCTCCCTGCTCGCCCTGCGTCAGCCATCCGATGATGGCGGCGGCAATGAGAACGAGCACGCCGCCACCCACTGAGCCTTCCCAGGTCTTCCCCGGGGAGACGCGCATGAACAGCTTGTGCTTACCGAAGAGCGAACCGGTGCAGTAAGCACCTGTGTCGTTCACCCAAAGGAAAATGAAGATGCTCAGCGGAAGGAGGTAGTTGTAGGTCACGCCATCGCCGCCCGACTGGAACGCGAGCACGTTGATGGTGGAGAAGGGGAGGGCGATATACATCTGGCTGAGCATGGTGTACGCCCAGTTGTTGAGAGGGTTGGGGGCCTGGGTGAACAGCTCGGCGATAATGAGGTAGATGACCGTGATGAGATAGGGGATGAAGGCGGTGGCTGCTGTGAATCCCATGCAGTAGCCGGCCATCGCAAGGAAGAGATAGACGGCGGCGACGGTGCTGATGAAGCGGTTGATCTGGATGTCATCCCACTCGTTGACCAACCCGCCGAACTCCCACACAGTGAGGCCAGTGATGAGCGCGAAGAGAAGCACCATGGCCTCAGGACGAAGAAAACAGGTGACGAGGATGGCCACGAATAACACGCCGGTGATGGTGCGTGTGATGAAGTTTTTCATCTTGTCTGTCATGACTCGCTGGATGTGGTGGGGTTAGTGGTGGCTTCTCCGGCGTCGGGGCCGGAGGTCTCGCCTGATGGCTGACTGTCGGTGGTGGCGTCGGCAGAGGCGTCGGCCTGGGTGGCGTCGGAAGTGCTGCTGTCTGAAGCCTCCACGATGCCCATGATCTCCTGTGAACGGCTCACCCAAGGACGCTTGCCGAAGATGCGCTCCACATCCTCGGCGAAGATGACCTCGCGGTTGATGAGCATCTCGGCGAGCTGGTTGTGGCCCTCACGGTGCTCTATGAGTATCTGCTTGGCACGCTCATACTGCTCATTCACCATCTTCAGCACCTCGTCGTCGATAATCTTGGCGGTGGTCTCGCTGTAGGGCCTCTGGAACTGGTACTCCTGGTTGTTGTAGTAGCAGATGTTGGGAAGCATTTCGCCCATGCCGGCATAGGCTATCATGCCGTAAGCGCTCTTCGTGGCTCGCTCGAGGTCGTTCATCGCACCTGTGGAGATGTGCCCGGTGAAGAGTTCCTCAGCTGCACGGCCGCCCATCAGCGAGCACATCTCGTCGAGCATCTCTTCCTTCGTGGTGATCTGGCGCTCCTCGGGAAGATACCAGGCTGCGCCGAGCGCCTTGCCACGGGGAACGATTGACACCTTAACCAGCGGGTTGGCGTGCTCGCAGAACCAGGAGATGGTGGCATGGCCGGCCTCGTGAAGTGCGATGGTGCGCTTCTCGTGAGCGGTCATCACCTTCGTCTTCTTCTCAAGACCACCGATGATGCGGTCGACGGCATCGAGGAAGTCCTGGCGGCACACCGTCTTGGCTTTGCGGCGCGCGGCGATAAGCGCGGCCTCATTGCACACATTGGCGATGTCGGCACCCGAGAAACCGGGCGTCTGACGGGCAAGAAGGTCGATGTCTACGGAGTTGTCTACCTTGATGGGCTTGAGGTGCACGATGAAGATTTCCTTCCTCTCGTTGAGGTCGGGCAGGTCGACGTGTATCTGACGGTCAAAACGGCCGGCACGGAGAAGGGCGGAGTCGAGCATGTCGGCACGGTTGGTGGCGGCCATGATGATGACACCGCTGTTGGTGCCGAAACCGTCCATCTCGGTCAGGAGGGCGTTGAGGGTGTTCTCACGCTCGTCGTTGCCGCCCATCGACGGGTTCTTCGAACGTGCCCTTCCCACGGCGTCTATCTCATCGATGAAGATGATGCAGGGGGCCTTCTCCTTGGCCTGCCTGAACAGGTCGCGGACACGGCTCGCTCCAACGCCTACGAACATCTCGACGAAGTCGCTGCCGCTCATCGAGAAGAATGGCACACCGGCCTCGCCGGCAACGGCTTTGGCCAGAAGGGTCTTACCCGTGCCCGGAGGACCGACAAGCAGAGCGCCCTTGGGAATCTTGCCGCCTAAGTCGGTGTATTTCTTGGGGTTCTTGAGGAAGTCGACAATCTCCTGAACCTCTTCCTTGGCACCTACCTGACCGGCTACGTCGCGGAAGGTGATGCCAAGGTCGTTGCCCTTCTCATACATCTTGGCTTTGCTCTTGCCGACGCTGAAGACACCGCCGGAACCACCGCCGCCCATGCGACGGAAGAAGAATATCATGATGAAGACGAAGAACAGGATGGAGAAGATGTTGAAAAACATGTTCACCATGTCGCCCGACTTCTCGTTCTCGAAGGTGACATGACCATTGAACTTGCCGTCTTGCTGGGCTTTGTCGAGGAAGGACTCGAGGTTCTCAACGGAACCGAACTCCACCTCGAGGAATGGATTGGTGCCAGTCTGCTTGACATCCGATTCGAAGACGTCATGGATGGATTCGGGATTGACGTACATGTACAGCACGTTCTCTTCGCTGTTGATCACCACCTCCTTGGCGGCGCCCTTCATCACCCACTCCTTGAAGTTGTAGTAGTTGTCCTTCCTCGAGATGCCGCCGCCTGCTGAGTCGCCACCGGTATTGGTGAAAAACAGCACGGCAAGCATGATGATGATGCTGACGTAAATCCAGTTCATATTGAACTTAGGCGTGTTTTGCCTGTTGTCTTTGTTCTCTTCCATTGGGCTCGATTGTAGTTTGTTTGTGGAAAAGGGAAAGGGGGACGGATAGTGCCGTCAGTCAAGGTCTGCTACGTGGGTCAGGTTGGCATCCTCCCAAAGTGCTTCCAGATTGTAGTATTCACGGGTCTGGGGCACAAAAATGTGCACGATGACGTCGGTGTAGTCCATGGCAACCCATACGGCGTTGGGCAAACCGACGACCTTCACGGGCTTCTCGCCCGACTTCTTCCTTGCTGTCTCCTCCACCGAGTCGGTGATGGCTTCTACCTGCATCGGCGAGTTGCCCTGGCAGATGACAAAATAACGGCAGATGGCTCCCTCGACACCCGTCATGTCGGCTATGACGATGCCCGAACCTTTCTTCTCCTGAATACCATCAATGATGTTCTCTACTAATGTCTTTACTTGTGTTGTTGCTTCGTTCATTATAAAAATGTTTCCTGACTATGGTCTTGACGACCATCGCATATCTAATTAATTAATAGTCAAATAGATAGTATAACCTATCCTTTTGCTTCTCGCATGAAATATCGCACCGAAACAGATACTGACGCTCCTGCTCCTGCCAATAATTTTGCAAAAATAATGGTTTTTTTCCACAAACAATCACGAAAACGCATTTTTTCGACTTATCCTAATGAAATATTGCCGCTCATTACCGCGTCATTCCTCCGCCCGCATCGCTCCTCCGCCCGCGTCATCATCAGCCACCGAGGGGCGGTCTAACGGCCGCCCATGTCATTAGTCTCCCGCATCGCTCCTCCGCCCGCGTCATCATCAGCCACCGTGGGGCGGCCGTTAGTCCGCCCGCCTCAGTGGTTGCCCGCCTCAGTGGTTGCCCGCCTCAGTGGTTGCCCGCCTCAGTCGCGCTTCGTGCAAAGGATGCTCTCGACGGCTTCACCTGGTGTGGTGTCGGCCTCGCGGGGGAAGTAAATGGGCATGTCCTTCTGCAAAGGAAGGATGCGCAGCTCCAGTTTGTTGCAGTCTGAAGGTAGCCGCCATAACCCCATAAGGAAGGGGCGGCCATTGTAGAAATTGTCGGCTATCAAATGGCCGTCGGCATAGAGACGCGCGCAGTCGCCTCGGTAGTTGATGGTGAGCAGACCGCTCCGCTCCTGGGGCAGGTCGATGGTATAGATGGCTGCCGCCTCGAAGTCTTCGTCGGTTGGCTCCTCGGCCACCTTGTTCACTCCAATGGGGATGGTGCGCGGTGCACCGGCCTCTTTCTGCTTCTGATAATCGACCACCATGGGCGCCTCGGCGGGTGCTTCCTTCGGAAGGAAGAGCCTCTCGGCCTGTTCCGGGGTCAACAGGAAGATGTTGCCTACAACAGGCTTCTCTGTGCCTGATGGCTTCAAGTTACGCAGGGTCTTGCCTTTTTCCAAAGCAATGGTCGTGGGTATTCCCTTTATCTGCTCCAGATAGATTTTCCCGTCGCGCTTGGCTATCGGTTGCGCAGTGGCATAGCGGATGCCGTCGATATTGACGGGAAGGATGCACATGGTGCCAGAGGGAATGGTGAGCTTCGGCAGTTTCACACCGCATGCTTCCAACTGCACATGGCGCTTCGTGGAAAGATTTTGCAGACGCTCGTAGTTGTTGATGAATATGAAACCGCTACTGCCCGTGGAACGGTAGCTCCAGCGAAGGAACGAATCGTCGCCTTTGGGGATGTCCTGACGACAGGGGAAGGTGGGCTCCATCGGGGCCAGTACGTCGCCCCAGTCCTGCATGAAAAGATGCAGCTTCCTCAGCATATAGTAATGCGGGTTCTTCTGACCGAACTCGCCAAGAGGGGCTTGGAAGTCATAGGTCTTCACGGGCATGTCGTTATAGTTCGTGGCCAGTGTCCGCTGCATCTCGTTGAGCCAGGTCTTGCCTTCGGGGTTCGTACCACCATGATACATGTAATATCCCAGGAGATTCGAACCGCTGCCGAGTTTCACGATGGCCATCGAATAGGCGTCCTCCGGATAGACAAAAGGACGGCGGTGGTAGGCGGTCATCATACCGCCACCCAGTTCACAGGTGAAATAGGGATATTGCTCGTCTCCCTCGTTCAGCTTTTCCCTCTGTTCACCCAACTGCTCGGTGGCAATGGCGGTCGATGAGCGGAATGCCTTGAAATGGAATGCCTTGTAATAGTTGCCTGCTGTCTCGGCAAGGCTGCGCTCCCAAAAACCGTCGGCATAGTCGCCATAAAGGGGAAGCATCTCGCCAAATGGAACGGGCGACGCCAACTCTGGCCAACCGGTGCGGGTGTAGAATGGAAGGGCGAAGCCTATCTCTTGCGATATCTTCTTCAGACGCATCAGATAAGAGCCGTGACCACGATACTCGTTGTCAAACTGCATGGCCATCACAGGACCGCCATCCTTCCATTGCAGACCTTGTACTTGGGTGAATATCTGGCGATATAACCGTTCGGTGTACTTCAAAAATACAGGCTCCTCAGAGCGCATCTTGCAGCCTTTCGTAAACAGCCAGTCGGGGATGCCTCCACAGCGAACCTCGCCATGGCAAAACGGACCAACACGAAGCACCACGGGCATCTGCTCATCCCGGCATACTTCTAAAAACTGACGCAGGTTGCGCTGGCCGCTCCAGTCGAATACTCCCTCTGTCTCCTCAACATGATTCCAGAACACATAGCAGGCAATGACGGTCACACCGCCTTCTTTCATCTTCCTGACCTCGCCGGCCCATTCTGATGCTGGTATACGAGAGTAGTGAACCTCGCCCATCACAGGACAGACACGGCGGCCGTCGAACATAAGACCATATTTGTCCCATGTTATTTCTTGTACTTGACCATGTGCTGCCAAGCTGAAACCAACTGATAATAAGAATAATAGAATACTTCTCATATCTTTTGCAATTTTTTTTGTTCGCTAAGATAATCATTTTTTCTTATAACCAGTTATTTTGGAGCGAAAATAATTGGATTCCGCCCGTCTCGTCCCGTCTCGTATCAGTAACTTTTGATTTAGTCTAATCTTTCCCTGCTTTTATTTGGCAAAATGGTAGCTTTTCCCTACCTTTGCACAACAACCATCCTTTAGCTTATCATGAATAAACTGTTTACTTTGCTTATGGCCCTGCTCGTCGTGACAACAGTAGCGGCACAGAACGGGAAAGACGCACGTATCAAGGAAATACGAACAGCCTACTCAAAGGCCAAGAATAAGATAGAACAGAATGGCAAGGGCGGCAAGTCGCCCAAAGATATGCGTGTCGTCCTGAACCATCTCGAGGACGAAGACATACCGCTCTACACCGAGATGAGCGTTGACTACTACTTCGACGAGTTTTCTGACGATGGCGTATCGATAAAACAGCCCTATTTCATCGTGGAGAACTGGACTTGCCACGGACACCTCAGATACCGTGAGATACTTCTCAACCCCAAAGACCAGAAGGTGATGTTCTGCTTCATAAAAGCTGAAACCGATGGCGGTTTCGTGGTGGAGACGCGTTACTACTACGATACCAATGAAAAATGCATCGAAGCGAAGCACAGCACGGATAACAATTGGACTTCCAATGGCAGTGAGTTAGAGGCTGCCAGGTATTACCTCAAAATATTCAACATGGCCACTTACAACGGCTACTTCTCTCCTCTTGAGGCCGACTCCACCGAGAGGTCTGCCACGCCGAAGGACCAGCGCATAGCGCAGATTCGTTCCATATACGCTCAGGCCAAGGACAAGATAGCAAAGAACGCCAAGGCGGAGATGCCCAACGACTTACATATCACCATTCACGACCTGGGGGATGACACGCCGCCGAGAACGACGGAAATCAAAATGTATTTTGACGATGCCTGCTACTTCATCAGCGGGCATACCTCTTCCATGTCGTTTGATGGATATTCAGAGTATCTCTTTGAAGGTGAGTACCTTATCTTCTCTTACACCCGTGGAAGAGAAGAAGGTAATGAATACGAATGGCGCTATTATTTCGACGAGGGCGGCTACTGCATTGAGACAAAGAGCAATTCGGAGGATACAGACGATGGCTTCTACGACAAGCGTGCCGCCAAGGATTTCCAAGCTATTTTCAAAGCCTTGACGAGCGAACGGCAGGATTAGACATCGGCGTCATCACTCGCGTCCCATATCCTCTGTCGTATATTCACCTGCCACTGCACCTGGAGTACGGTAACTTTGGGTGTGTTCCATCACCAAGCGGTTGGTTTCCTTCAGCAGCGACTCGTCAAAAGGATGAGCCAAATGGCTCACCATATAGTCAAAAGCCCTGAAATGGTCAGCCATCTCTGTGCATTCCAACAGCGAACGGCCAACTGGCACCATCGCCATCCCTTGTTCACGAAGAATCCTTGTGTCATCAACTGTGAATGAGTTGCCTTCGATGGCGCAAGAATAGGCAGAGAACAGGATCTCGTTGTATTCCATCCACTGCTTTTGACTCATCCTGTCGGCTACTTTCTGCTGGTAAGTATCCCGGATGCGCTCATAGCTTTCAATCTCCTGTTCAAACATCACGGCAAAGATAGGAAAAGATTCTGAAAATCATCCTTTTGTGAGTCGTTTTTTCATCTATTTCTTGCGCCGCTGCGATTGCAACGTGAAATTGCTGAGGGCCTTCTGCGTTTTCTGCCTGCCGATGGCTATCAGCCTCTCCGATTTGTCATAATCGAAACCGCCATAGCGGCTCATCTGAATGTCTACAAGAATGTCGGGCTTCATCAACTGAACCATCAGTTTGGAGTTCTGGCGTATCATCAGCGAACTGGTGCGTGAGAGCACCGTATAGTAATTGAAATCGATGTGGTCGGGAATTAACTTGTTCAAAATCATGGTGGCAACCGACTTCTTGCTGTTGCGGCGCTCGGTGATTTCTTTCTTGATGTTCTCCATGGCTTTGTAGTCATGGCCGCTGACATCCACGCCCATCAGGAGGTCATCCTTATGGCGTACGACACGGTTCAGCGGGATGGGATTCACCACGCCGCCGTCGATGAGTATCATCCCATCGCGCTGTACGGGCTTGTAGAACGAGGGAAGGGAGATGCTGGCACGTATGGCTTCGAAAAGACTACCGGTGCGGAATACCACTTCTCGCCCCGACAACCAGTCGGTGGCCACGGCACAGTAGGGGATGGGCAACTCCTCGATGGCTACATCGGGCACAAACTCCATGATGGCCTCGATGATGCGGTCGCCTTTGACTATGTGGCTCAGCGATAAAGAAAAATCGGTCAGCTCCAGCATCTTCTTGCGGTCGATGCCTTTCATCCACTCCCGGAATTCTTCTAATTTCCCCGCAGCATAGACTCCACCGATGAGGGCACCCATGCTGCAACCGGCTATCGAGGTGATATGATAGCCTGCCTCTTCAAGCACCTCGATGGCTCCGATGTGGGCAAGACCTCGGGCACCACCACTCGAAAGAACTAATGCCACATCTTTCCTCTCGGGCTTTTCCATCCCTGCTATTCTCAGAAGTTTCTCTAACATGCTATATAGTATTCTTACTTAAAGTTGTTCTTACTTAAAAGTATTTTTTTGAAAGTTATTCTTATGTTTTTTATCTTATGTGTCTTGTCATTATGTCTTGTCATTTTATGATTTGAAAGTCTTGTGTATGTTAGACCATAGGTGATAGTCTTTCAAGTTTCCGCAAATGTACGAAAAATAATCCTATCATCGAAATTTTTCCACTCCTTATTAACCGTTTCCATAATTTTCTTTATTTGGTTGTTTCGCATGCTCGGAGATTCCGTGCTCCTTGGTTTGTTCGTTGGTTTCTCACAACCAAAGGTCGAGCGCAACGGCGGCCCTCACCACAGCCCAGCTCCTCGGCGATTTCCTCCACCGCAAGACCTAAATTCGATAAATTAATGATGTCTTCTCTCATTTTTATTGTGATTTTATTTGGAGGAAATGATATTTTTCGTATCTTTGCAGTATCCAATTCGGCCAGGTCAGGGAGCCTTCGGGTCTGACGTGGCTTTTTGTATTTAAAAATCAAACGTTTTTATATCAAGGCCTTTGGCGCTCTTAATCATACAAACGATATGATGTAAGTGGATTTTTGAGGTTAATGATTTCATATACTCATACCCTTTTCTTATTTTTTCAGGTGCAAACATAGATGGATCATCGAAATATAAACAGACAGTATTGGCATTTTCGTGGATATCAGATCTGGCATTATATTTAACAAGCTGTTTATTCTTATCCTTAATTGCAGAACCATAAAAATCTTTGTTCTTAGTAATGGATTTAATGTCCATTAAAACACCATCCAATATCATATCCAAAGAAACAAGTCTTTGACCGTTTCTTCCTGCCCGAAGGGCCAATCTGCTCTCAGCCCAGGGCAACGCTCTGGGTTTTTAATAGAGAGACATAATGTCGCCCTGAAGGGGCATAAGCCTTATAATCAGGTGCTTACAACATCCAAAAACGGCGGTTTTGGTTGTTTCGCATGCTCGGAGATCATGCGCTCCTAAAACAATATGTTCGAAATCCATCCCCCTGCACCAACGGCGCCCCAACGGGGCAACCTGCTCTCAGCCCAGGGCAACGCCCTGG
>CAMHEL010000091.1 GCA_946184125.1 uncultured Prevotellaceae bacterium | reverse complement strand
TGCATGACACGGCGGAAGCCCGCCAACTGCTCGTCCTCGTGGAGCACATCGAGCAGAGGAGAGTCGTACTCATCGATGAGCACCACCACCTTCTCACCCGTCTGCTGATAGGCTCGGCGGATAAGACCGTCGAAAATCTCTCCCGGGAGTATCTCCTGAGGCATAGTACCATACTGCTGCATGTAGGGGCTCATTTGAAGTACTAATGCCCTGCGGAGGCTGTCTTCGTCGGGTTTCCCTTTGGCCATGCTCACATCGATGTGGAGCACGGGGTAAGACCGCCATTCCTTCTCCAGCTCCATTACCTTCAACCCTTCGAAGAGTTCGCGGCGCCCCTCGAAGAAGGAGCGTAACGTGGTGGTGAGCAGCGACTTGCCGAACCACCTCGGGCGGCTCAGAAAAATATAGGGACTAAGTTGAGTCATCCGCCACATCAGGTCGGTCTTGTCGATGTACACATAGCCTTCCTCCCTTATGCGGGAGAAGGTCTGGATGCCCACAGGATAACGTCTTTCTGCCATATTGATTGAGGACATTCGTAAATTTGCTACAAATTTAGATAAAAAATTCGGATTCATAAGCCAGTTGAGACAAAGAAATTGCTTTTCTTTGCTTTTTTAGGCGCATCTTATCGTCGGACGAAGCCTCTCTTCGGACATAGGCCAAAGTAGTGAAAGCCGAAGGCTTTATTTGTTAGTGTTTGGATGCCATCACAACAAACTGAACGAAGTGGGATTGCGGAGATGAACGCCCGAAATCCTATAATCCGACAATCCTTAGGAAACGCCTCCAAAAAGGCTACTCTATCCCCCAAAAAATCTCCCCTTCTCCCAAAAAACCTTTCAAACAAGGGCATAAAGTATAACATTATTTAAAAAGCATGCCATATTTTTGTAAGAATGCGGGATTTCATTACCTTTGCAAGGATTTTTAGCACGAGATGGGCCATCAACCCGTCCGTCGCTCAGATGTGATGAGAGAAGAAATGTATAGCTCAAGGAATAGGATTGCGTTATTGCTCCTGCTGTCAGCCCTGTTGCTGACGGTGGGTTGCCACCACCGTCCCACGATGCGCGAAATGGGCATCGTGCTCGACACCTTGCGTGTGAGCAGTGGCGCACCTCTGACCGACAGCCTTCCCGAACCAAGCTGCGAAGTTGACATTGAGCTGATTACGCTTGCCAATGCCGAGTATTCCTCGCTGAACGACAGTCTCCTCCGCTCCGGCATCCTTACCCCAGAATACCTCTCGCTCACCGACACGACACTGACGCCTCGGGAGGCAGTCGACTCCTTCATCGTCCGCTACATCTCCGATTACCGGACCTTCTTCGCCAACATCTTCCTTGACGAAGGCGACGCCGAAGCCGTCAAAAAGAGCTACCAGCTCACCACTGGCATCGAAGAGGGACGCGACAGCGTGCTATGCTACGAGGCCCGCATCACCCAAAAAGAAGGTGCCCTGCAGAACACCTACACCATCTGCAAAAACCTGGACTTGGCACACTGCCGCCTGCTTACGCTCGATGATGTGTTCGTGCATGGCGCTGACCATGGACTTGCCGAGGCCATCACCTCACAGCTGATGCACCAGACAGCCAAGAAGACACCGAACGAACTGCATGAGGCCGGCTTCTTCGCCGGTACTGACGTCTACCCCACCCCCAACTTCCTTTTAGGCGACAAGTCGGTGACCTTCGTCTATGTTCCCGGCGAGATTGCCGACCGCGACAAGGGGGAGATACGGGTGGAAGTGAAATACTCCAATGTCAAAAACCTGCTGAAACGATGAACGAGATTCTGCGCCTTTTCCCTCACCTGAGCAAACTCCAGCTGGAGCAGCTGGAAGCCCTTGGCGCGCTCTATGCTGACTGGAACCAGAAAATCAACGTCATCTCACGCAAGGACATTGACAACCTCTATTCACACCATGTGCTGCACTCACTCGCCATCACACAGGCCCTCAACCCCGTTGCCGGCACCTCCATCCTTGATTTCGGCACAGGCGGCGGCTTCCCTGGCATCCCTTTAGCCATCGTGTGGCCAGAATGCAGTTTCCACCTCATCGACGGTACAGGCAAGAAAATCCGTGTGGTGAGCGAGGTGGCCAAAGCCATCGGCCTTACCAACGTGCGCGCCACCCACATAAGGGGTGAGGAGGAGCGTGGCAAATACGACTATGTGGTGAGCCGTGCCGTGATGCCGCTGCCCGACCTGGCACGTATCGTGCGCAAGAACATCGCATCGCAACAACGCAACGCCCTGCCCAACGGCATCCTCTGCCTCAAGGGGGGCGACATCAGCGCCGAGACAGCACCCTTCCACAACATCACCGAAATCATTCCCCTCAGCGGGTGGACACCCGATGAGTGGTACAAAGAGAAATACTTGATATACTTACCGATATGATTCATGTAGAGCGAATAGTGTGCAACATGCTGCAGGAAAACTGCTGGGTGGTTTCCGATGCGAGCAACGAATGTGTCATCATCGACTGCGGTGTCTTCTATCCCGAGGAGCGCCAGGCTCTTGTGACATATATCCGCTCTCATGGTCTCACCCCACGCCACCTGCTCTGCACCCATGGCCATGTGGACCACAACTTCGGCATCGACACCGTGAATGCCGAGTGGGGGCTGCTCCCTGAGGTGCACGAGGGCGACGCCGACTTCATGGCAACGCTGTCGGAACAGGCCGTCCAGTTCATTGGGCAACCCCTCAGCGGCACCATGCCTGCTGTCGGCAAATGGCTTGGCGACGGCGACGAGGTGACTTTCGGCACACATACACTGCATGTCATCCACACCCCAGGCCACTCACGTGGCTCGGTGTGCTTCCATATCGCCGACGAGAACCTGCTTCTCAGCGGCGACACCCTCTTCCAGCGGTCCATCGGCCGCACCGACCTCCACGGAGGCAGCATGATGCAAATCATCCAAAGCCTCCGGCTGCTGGCTCAGCTGCCCGACGAAACGCTCATCCTCCCTGGCCACGGACCATCGACGACGATGGGCGACGAACTGCGCACCAACCCCTTCCTCGACCGATGAAGGAGACCATCATCCTCGGCATCGACCCGGGCACCAACGTGATGGGCTACGGCGTGGTGAAGGTGGTGGGCAGCACGGCCTCCATGGTCGCCATGGGGGTGATAGATCTGCACAAGATGGCCGACCCCTACCTGAAACTGGGGCACATCTTCGCTCGCGTGACCGGCATCATCGAGGAATACCTCCCCGACGAGATGGCCATTGAGGCTCCGTTCTTTGGAAACAATGTGCAGTCGATGCTCAAACTGGGACGTGCCCAGGGGGTGGCCATCGCCGCAGCCATACAGCGCGACGTACCCATCCATGAGTATGCACCACTGAAAATAAAAATGGCCATCACCGGCAACGGACAGGCCTCGAAACAACAGGTGGCGGGCATGCTGCGGCGCCTGCTTCACATCGCCGACGACGACATGCCGCGTTTCCTCGATGCCACCGACGCATTAGGCGCCGCCTACTGCCACTACTTGCAGATGGGCCGTGCCACGTCGAGCAAGCCCTTCAAGGGCTGGAAAGACTTCATCAACAAGAACAAGGACAGAGTATGCAATCCACCATCAGAATAAGAAACGGTGTGACCCGTATGCCACGGTGGCGCATGGCGCAACCCGTGGACTTCGAGGCGCTCGACGGTGAGCATATCGCCATCGTGGGACCGAATGGTGGAGGCAAGTCGATGCTTGCCGACATCCTCATCGGCCGGCACCCTCTCCTGATGCAAGACCCGGAATACGACTTCGCCCCAAGCAAGCGGCCGTTGGCAGCCGACAACATCCGCTACATCACCTTCCGCGATTGCTATGGCGGCGACAACGACACGACATACTACCTGCAGCAGCGGTGGAACCAGCACGACATCGACGAGAGCACGCCCACAGCGGGCGAACAGCTCGAGGAGGCCTTCCTGCTCGCAGGCGAAGACACCGACGAACGCCGACAGTTCCAAAAACACCTCTACAGCCTTTTCGGACTCGAGGCACTGCTCGACAAATACGTCATCCTGCTCTCAAGTGGAGAGCTGAGGAAACTGCAGATAGCGAAAGCGCTCTTCTCGCAGCCCCGCATACTCATCATGGACAACCCCTTCATCGGTCTCGATGCCGCCACGCGGACGCAGCTCAACACACTGCTCGAGGCACTTATCGGCGAATATGCGCTGCAGCTGTTTCTCCTCCTTGCCAAGACCGACGACATTCCCCCGCTTATCACCCATGTTGTGGAAGTGAAGGATATGGTGGCAGGTGCAAAACTACCGCTCGCACAATACCTGGCATCGCGTAAGGGCCGCCCCGCACGTGTACTGACAGACGAGAAGGAGGAAGCGCTGAACGCCCTGCCCTACTCCGGCGGCGACTACCATGCCACGGAAGTGGTGCGCCTGCGGCGCGTGAGCATCCGCTATGGCGAACGCACCATCCTGCACGAGCTCGACTGGCTGGTGCGCAACGGCGAGCGGTGGGCGCTGAGCGGCCCCAACGGTTCGGGGAAATCGACACTCCTGAGCCTCGTCTGCGCCGACAACCCGCAGAGTTATGCCTGCGACATCACGCTCTTCGACCGGCCGCGCGGCACGGGCGAGACCATCTGGGACATCAAGCGCCACATCGGCTACGTGTCGCCAGAGATGCACCGGGCATACAACAAAGACCTTCCGGCGGTGCGCATCGTCGCCAGCGGACTGAAAGACTCCGTAGGGCTGTATGTCCGACCCTCCAACGAGGAATATGCCGTCTGCCAGTGGTGGATGACGCTCTTTGGCATCGGACACCTCCACGACCGCACCTTCCTCACCCTATCCAGTGGGGAACAGCGGCTGGTGCTCCTTGCACGCGCCTTCGTCAAAGACCCTGAGCTGCTTATCCTCGACGAGCCACTCCATGGACTCGACGACCGCAACAGGCAGTTGGTGAAAGACATCATCGAGGCCTTCTGCCGCCGCCGCAACAAGACGCTCATCATGGTGACGCACTACGAGGAGGAGCTCCCCTCATGCATCACTCATCATCTCCGACTACAGAAAAATGGCACCACAGCCATCCCAATAGCGAATTAAAAGGAAAGATATGATCAAACAATTACTCATCACCCTGACCCTTCTGGCCACCATGTCGGGCGCCGTTGCCCAGGAGGCCTACAACGAAGCCATCCGCATGGCAAAAGCCGTCGCCGACGACACTTCACGCACCCTCGAGGAGCGCAAGATTGCCACGTTCAAGAAGGACGCGCTTTACTACCTCGGCTCCCAGTCGTACAAACTGACGCCCGACAGCTCGGCATCGATGCTCGACTACCAGGCCCTGGCGCTCTTTCAGTTTATCAACCTCTTCCAGGGACGCCTGGCCATGTCAAAGCCGAAGGACCGTCCTACCATCATCAACATGTTCAAGAGCATCAGCCTCGCCCACCCACGCTTCCACGACCCCAACAAGGAGTATGTGCTGGCCTATATCACCAACGAGGGCTATGTGACGAAGTTCTCGCTCGACACCGACTGGGTGGCAGCCTACAACGACATCAAGAGGCGCATGAGCGGTAAATAAGGCGGTGTCCTACTTCCGCCACGCCTGTATGACTCTTTGCTGAAAGCCATATAGGGCATATACATTGACGGAACAAAAAAGCATCACCCCCACCTCTCTGATGAGGCGGGGGTGATGCTTTTTATTCCGTCGCATTTATTCTCCATCCCAGAGGGAGTTGTGGCGAGGGGCGGATGGGATGGTGAGGTTGGCGTCATCCCATCCCGACTCATTAGCATTGATGACATCGCCTTCCGGGGTGGTCTTCACCTTGCTGTTGAGGATGATTTCCGTATCCTGCAGCAATGCATCGCCAGCAAGTGATACCACGTCGGTCACAGGGGCTGTATAGCGTAATTTTCTCATGTTTACTATGCTGTTTTCTCTGTTTTAATTCATTTATTTCACGACGACGGCTTTTCCACCGACGAGATAGATACCCTGTGGCAGCCCTTCGAGAGAGGTGGCGTTGCGCCTTACAAGTTGTCCGGCCACGTTATAGACATTGCCTGTCTCCTCTTTTGCTGCGGCGAAGTGGTTCACCGTGGTGACACCATCGAAGACGGTGCTGATGGTGCTGCCTGCATCGCCATGGGCGTGGAAGTAGGCCCTGAAGCCATTGAGCCTCATCTTGGTGCCATCGGTTTCCACACGTCTCAGACCGGCGGTGGTGAAGAAGTAATCGGATGTGGTGAATTCCACGAGTCCCTGTGTGTAATAGCCACCGATGAAGTCGAAGTAAGGAGTGGAGACCATAGGCTCCAGAGCGGGACTGCTGGTGATGCCCTTGATAAGGTATGGCGGTTGATTGGTGACACCGCGGATGAGGAAAGGCACATTGGCGCTAATCTCACCAGTGGTGGTCTCGAAGTGTACGCTTTGGTCATCACCTTCAGAAGTGAGAAGATTGGCCACCTCGGTGCTGGCACCGAAGACCTCCTTCACCTGGTCATTGCTCATGCTGAAGGGGAAGACGGCCGTTGCCCAGACATCATCACCACTGACACCGAGGTTGGACCTCCAGAGGTGAGCATTGCCATCGGCGATAGCCTGAGGCATTAGTGTGCATAACTCATCGTTGATGACGACAGGCAGATAATCTGGTTTCTGGGCAATTACGATATTGTCAATCTTGGTATCGCCGCCGATTCCATTGGCGTAACGTCCGTCGAGGATGAAGATACCCTGGGCAAGGCAACTGGTGCCGGAGGGCACGTTGAAGGAGCCTGTCAATACGACTGCGCCGTCGGTGGAGATGGTATAGTCGGCCTTGCTGTTGGCCACATCCACATTGATGGTGTAATGATACCATTTCGAAGCATCGAGTGTAAGGATCGTACTGCTCTCATTAATAGTAAAATCCTGGCTGCTGGCAGCATTCATACGGAAGAGATAGCCTGTACCAGCGGCATTGCTCTGAGAGTAACCATAACCAACATTTGTTTGGGTTGGAATTTTGGCACCATTCGCCATCACCACCAGTTCGGTGGCACTCCGGTCGACATATCTGCCAGAGGTGATGCGGGCATCGAAGTCAATGGTATAGCCTTCAGCCGAACCAAAGTCAGCATTGAAGAGCGTATAGGCCGAGCGGTTGGCTGAAATAGTGTTAGGCATGCTGTGGTGGATATAATTACCATAGGTGGCATCGCCCGTGACCAGTTCGAGGTTTCCGGCGCCATTGGTCCAGGACGAAGCATCCGTGGCAGCCTCATAATCGTTCTCGTAGAAGCTGGAACCACCGTCCTTGACGTATGGATGCTCCACAGTGAAAGTGGCAGTATTGTCGGCAAACCCTTCTGCCGATACATTGACAACAAGTGTTCCAGGCTCGGTAAAGGTGAAGGAGTCGAATGTATTTGCGCAAGTCTTGATGCTCAGGTTGTCAAATTTCATCACTGGATAATAGCGAGCTGCCAACATGTAAATACCTGTCGGGGTGGTGTTTGTCCCATCGGGCAGAACGGAGGAGCCGGAATGTATCACTTCATTCGTGCTATTGTTGGTGATGGTCCAGCTACTGGTCAAATCGTTGGGGTCAATCATTATGGTATAGTGGCACCACACAGCCGACGGGATGATGATAGTTTCTGTTCCCTTGTTGATGGTGTAGGCGGTGGCATTGCTACTGGTGTTTTTGAGGTCGAACAAGTAGTTGCTGTCACCATAATTAAAGTTAGCTGCGGGAAGGGTCTTTGTCGACATGACGGCCAGTTCAGTCAAGTGATTTTTCCCGTAATCACTGCCAGGTTTGATGTAGGCATCAAATTCGATGGTATAGGGAGTGGAACCCATATTCTCGCAATCGAACAACCAGTAAGCGCTTCGGTCGTTGGTGTTTGTCGATGAGAAATCGTAATTGATGTGATTACCATGCTCTGAGTCGTTGCCCAAAGATAACTGACCACTTGCATTCTGACTCTTCCAATCACCTACGCCATCGTAATCCTCAAAGTCTTCGACAAAAATGACATTTTCCTCTGAAGCCTCAAAGTTGGTCACATTGCCATCGAGGTCGGTGAAGGTGCCCGATAGCGTGGCTCCCTCCAGATTGGTTGTGATACCCACGACAGGCATATAATAAGAGGTGGCAGTGGAAGATGGATAGGTGTCGGTCAGGTCGCAGTTGACCCAGTCGATGATGTCAATCACGGGGGCCTCTGCCATTTCCATATCGTTGAGGAGGAGATAGATGGTGCCGTTCTCGACGACGACCCTTGGCTCTCTGCCTTCGCTGACGCCTTCAATGTCGACATCGAGCTCAGCATTGCTGACATCGCCACCGCCTACGAGCGACTGCACGGTGCCTATAGGATAGCGTGTCTCGCTCAGACCTGAGGTGCTGGTGAAAGCGAAGACGGGCTTGATGTGCTTAGGACCGTAGTTCTCCCATACATCACCGGTTTTGCTCTCGAGGGAGAGGGCACCTACGATAAGTTGGTCGTTGTCGCCCACATTGGCACCTCCGAGGTCAAAGGCCACACGAGCTCCGTAGCCTAAATTGAGCGAGGAGATGTTGGCGGTGGAGGGAGTGGTTTCCCCACCACCGATAAGGATGGTCGAAGCATATTCGGTGGTCACACCGGCACCGAAGGAACCTCCGTCAGTGCTGAGTGTGGCGAAGCGGTGCAGCGTGACAGGACTGCTCGTGAAGGAGCCGTTGGTGGCAAGAGTGCCTGCCCACACCACTGTGGGACTCCAATGTGTATGCTCGCCGTCGCCGAGCTTCAGCGTACCATTGCCCTGCTTGGTGAGGTAAGTGGCTCCCGAGAGGGTGCCGTTGAGGGTATGGGTGTAATAGGTGGTGGTGATGTTCTTGTTGTTGTCATGTCCTTGTGTCCACGAGGGAGCATTGACGGTGATGACCGCTGGCTGTGCCCCGGAAGCGATGGTGGCTGTCTTGTTGGTATAGCCGTGGAGGATGACGTGCTTGCCATCGAGGTTGGTGTCGATGGTACCACCCGTCGACAGTTCTGTGCGGTCGGTGAGCGAGAGTGGCGGTGGTGCCACGGTGTAGCCCTCTATCTCGCCGAGGAAGAAGCTGGGATGAGGTGGCTGGTTGTAAGCCATCATCTGCCATGCCATGGCCTGGCGGTACTCATGGTCGTGCCAGAAGGTGGGAAGGTCATAACCGGTGGAAATGCCCGAGGTATAAACACGGATGCGGGCACCACACCTGACGATAATTTCCTCTCTCCAGTCGCCAATGATATCGCCTTGGAAGCACGGGTTGTTCTTCGAACTGTTGTTCATATTACAACCAGACGAAGTAAAGAGCCTTCCCTTATCTGGAGAATAAATAGCAGCCTCCCTTGCCGTACCAGGACTGTCAAGGATTTCAGAGCAGAGGTCTCCATCCCAATAGATGCGGAAATTCAGATGCGACCAGAAGAGAGCATCATTTGCGTTTGACGGTCCTGTCATCACGACTTGGTCGGTAACAGAAGAGATGAGGTCTGTAGAAACCGACCTGCCTATGGAGCCAGGGTAGTTGTTGGTGAAATTATCCATGATGCCTCTTCCATCGTCTTTCTCAGCAGCGAATCTATAATAGATTTCACTTGTAGTGGCATTTCGGTAGTTCATGCCAGGATTATCCTCGTTGCAGCCGAAGAACTCCAGTCCGCTACGATAGGGGTCAAAGTCTCCCACATGCTGTGCGTCACCATGACCAAGACCAGTGGTAGAGAGACCGTTACCATTGTCGTCGATGACCATGGAGCCATAGACGATCTCATCCCTTCCATCCTCATCCACATCGGCCACGATGTAGTTGTGGTATCCATTGCCATACCAAGCACTGCCTGGGGTGTTGCACTCCCATGTCCATCTTTCAGATAGCGTATGGTTAGAGGTGATATCAAAAGCCTTCATCTTGTGGCGACAGTAGATACCTCTTGCGAGGAAGAGGCTGGCTTTTCTTCCGTCAAGCACCGGTGCTCCGAAGAAATACTTGGAGGAGCGGTGGCCGTAGGAGTCGTTGGACCCAGAATATCCCCAGGCATCGGCACTCTCCCGGGCGATGGGATAATCCTGGATGAAGTATGCTTCTCCTGTGGCTCCATTCATATATATAAGGTATTCTGCCCCAGAGTTGGTGTAAGCCATACTGCCGATATCAACTATTTCACCCTTAGCATTCTTTGTAATAGAATTCCAAGTAGCGCGTGTATTCACCGACATGTCGCCAATAGTATAAAGCGGGGTTTTCCCATCAGGACCATAAACAATCATATTGTCGGCACCTCTGAGCATTACCTCAGCCGCGCCATCCTCGTCCCAGTCATAGGCGATAATATTGATTTCGGTAGAATTGGAGCTCACCATATTGGGACCGCAGTCGATGCGCCACAACAAATCAGCATGACCATTCTTCCAGTTGACATCGTAGGCATCGATGACGACGAACTCCTTGGAATTCTTGGGATAGATATTGTAAATCTCACGTGATTCACCATTATTATCTACTAAATAACTACCTGTTGCGACACCTGCCGCATCGTAGTCATTGAGTCTTTTGATAATAATTTCCAAGTCGCCGTCTCCATCGAGGTCGGCCAATTCTGCATCATTGGCGCTGTAATGCGAGGTGACATCGATGGCTGTGGGAGTGGTTCTGTCATAGACTGGGAATGAATCCAAGGCGATGTCGATGTAACCCGTTGGTGTACGGTTACTCCCCAACTGATAGACGTACTGGTTCCATGGCTTGACAGATGAGCATGTATCCTGCTCTACGCCATTGATGACTGCAGCCACTTGGTAAGTAGTGGAAATGGGTGCTTTGCTGGCGTCGTTATAACTCGTCTTGGTGAGACCGGATGCGAGCAATGTACCATTTTTGTAAAGATTGTAAGTCACATTGTAGTACTCTTCGGCAAGCCTTCGCCAACTGATATGGTTGGCTTGGCTGCTGCCGTTGGTACCTACGGGCACAGCGACGAGTCCGCGGTCGAGTCGGTCGGTCTTGCGCTGAGCGCTTACACCGATGGCTGTCATCAATAACAAAAGGATGATGGACAACCGAAACTTGTAAAGATTTGTCATAGATTATTGATAATGTATTTTTATTCCTTTTTTGGTTTGCATATAAACAATGGGCAAAGATAAGAAAAAAAAACAAAACAAGAGACTATATTTCCAAATATATCAAAAAAACCACAATTTGTATCATAAATCCCAGGGGAAAGTCTTCGGCATTTCAGCATTTCAATATTTCAGCCTTTCAGCATTTCGTTTTTCAGCTTTTCAGCATTTCTACATTTCAGCCTTTCAGCATATCGGCCTTTCAGTATTTCGGCTTTTCAGCATATCGTCATTTCGGTATTTCGGCATTTCAGCATTTCGAGTTTCGTTATTTCGATTTTCACGAGGTAACCACTCCCCTCGCCTCTCGGAGAGGGGTTGGGGGTGAGGCAAAAAAGAAAAAAAGCAAAATAACTCGAAGAAGTTTTAATTAAACGAAAAAAAAGAGTAAATTTGCAAGCTGAAGAGGACTTTTTCGAAAAAGTCCATTTGCAAACTACATAACAACAAGCCATCAACCACCCAAAGACAAACCAAAATCGACAAACACCATACCACTGATGACAAGCAAGAAAACACTACGCACAACGTTATGCATTCTTACCGCTGCCGTACTTGCCGTGTCGTGTCATGACATCGCCGACGACGACCACTACAAGACGCCCTCGTGGCTGAAAGGCAACGCCTGGCAGGTGATGGAGAGTGAAGGGACACACACGCAGTTCCTACGTGCCATTGAGTTGTCGGGCTTCAAACCCATTGTCAATGGCCAGAGCGTGCTGACTGTCATGGCTCCCAGCGACGACGCATGGCAGCGCTTCATGCAGCGTCACGGCTACAGCTCCGTTGACGACATGAACGCCAAGGATGCTGCTTTTCTGCGAAAAACCGTAGGCTATCACCTCATGTACTACGCCTACGACTGGCAGAAAATGGTCAATTTCCGCCCCACTGAGGGCGACGGCGCCACTGAGGAGCAAAAGCAAGTCAACGCCGGACTCTACTACAAGCACCGCACACGAAGCGCCGACGACATGGAGCAGATGAGAGGAAAACTCAATGGCGTCGACACCACGGTGACGGTCTATCACTACGAGCGATACCTGCCCGTGCTCAGCCACCTGTTCTTCAACACAAAAGGCATCGACGCGAAGAGCAACTACGAGTATTTCTTCCCGCAGAGCCAATGGACGGGCGGCAGCACAGGCTTCAACGTCGCCAACGCCAGTGTGACAGATACTGACGCCACCGTAACCGACAACGGATACCTGTATCATGTGGGTGAGGTCATAGAGCCTCTCGAGACCATCCACAAGACGCTGAAGAGCAACCCGAACTACAGTGACTTCATCAGTCTTTACGACACCTACGCGGAGTTCACTGAGGCCGATGCGGAAACCAGCAATGCCATAGGGCGGGTGGTCTACACCCTCACTCATGGCGCATTGCCCAACATCGCCTGTGAATGGCCCGTCAGCAACTACCGCATGATGGCTACCAACGAGAGCCAGGGATACACCATCCTCGCTCCTTCCAACCAAGCCATCGCACACTTCTTCACCGATTACTGGAAGCCTGAAAGCGGATACCGCTCACTGGCTGACCTCGACCCACTCATCCTCCAATACTTCATCATGCAGTCGTTCACCGACGAAATGGAGCCCGTCTTCCCCGAGGAAATCAACAAAGGCACGGTGCAGACTGCATTCGGAACACCAGTCAGCATCAACACCGAGCAAGTGGACGACCGGCTCTTCTGTGAGAACGGTGTGGTCTATGGCATGAACAACATGAGTGCTCCGGCCATCTTCTCCAGCGTGGTGGGCCCCGCCTTCCGCGACACCACCTATCAATGCTACATGTACGCACTCGACAAGAGCGAACTGGTGCTCTCACTCGCCTCCGACAAATTGGACTTCGTCACGTTGATGCCAAGCAACAAGCAGTTCAACCAGAACGAGCCGCAGATGCGACTCAACACCACCACCGCAGGACGAAACCTCGAGGTGTACAGCGATGTGGATGGCAATTTCGCAAACATCAGCTCCGGCCAGGCACGTAGCATCGTCAACATGCACACGGCTTCCAACGTCAGCAGCCTGAAGGCCACAGGGACACAGGTGGTGGAAACCAACACGCCTTTCAATTACTGGTTCGTACTCGACGGACGCATCACCACAAGTGCCCTTTTCAATGAGCAGCTCAGTCCCACATACCAGGGGAGCCCATTCGTCGGTTTCCACGAAGTGACCAACAACGGCGCGCCCTGGAGCAACGGACGTGCTTACAGCTATGACTACGAACAGCTGTTCACCGAGGCGACAGGCGACGGACTTATGCACCGCCTCGCCATCGGCAACGACAAGAACTACGAGTACTACCTCTTCTCGCAGCTGCTCCAGAAAGCCGGATTGGTAAGCAATGGCACCATGCCTTCGCTGCCCACCGACAGCACACGCTACATCGTCTTCGTTCCTACCAACGAGGCCATCAGACAGGCCATTGACATCATACCCGGCTGCTCGACGCTCAAAATTGACGACAGCTACAACATCACAGGCAACCTCTCGACACAGAACAAAACCCTTCTGGCCAACTACCTCAGAGGCTACTTCGTCTCATCGCTGATGAACTACATCACAAGCTATCCCTACCCAGGCTCTTCCTGCATGGGAACGTTCAACACGATGGGAAATGACAATATGGGCAACAAGACCATGCACATCAGCGAGCGCGCCGACAGACTCTATGCCGGATTCTCCGCCGACAGCATGATGCCCGTCATCGAGAAATACCACAGCCTGCCGTTCGCCTTTGCCGATGGATGCATGCAGCTCATCGACGGCATACTGCAGCAGGCACCATCCTCCGACGCAACCATGTAACACCGACATCCCATGAAGAAAAGAAACATCATCACTATCATTGTAGCGCTGCTGTGCCCATTGAGCATGATGGCGCAGGAAAAGGTGCTTACCGGCAAGGTGACGGAACGGCTCGACAACGGAACCGAGGACCCCATCATCGGCGCCAACGTGGTGCTTGTCAACAACCAGAACCGATACATCAAGGGGGCCGTGACCGACATCGACGGCAACTACATGCTACAGGTGCCCGCCGATGCGCGTAACATCAAGGTGCAGGCAAGCTACATCGGAATGAAGACCAAGACCGTGAACTACTCCGGTCAGACCGAGCTCAACTTCATGCTGGAGAACGAGACGATGCTGCAGGAAGTCACCGTCACCGGAACAAGAGGCGGACGCGACGCCATGGGCATCTCCCGACTGGAGCAGACATCTGCTGTGCAGAAGGTGGACCTCGCATCTATCGTGGACCACTCACCCGTCACTTCTGTCGAAGAGGCCCTGCAAGGACAGATTGCCGGACTCGACATCAACCTTGGTGGCGACCCAGGAGCAAGGAGCAGCATCAGGATAAGAGGAACAAGTTCGCTGAGCGCATCCAATGAGCCACTCATCATCATCGACGGAGTGCCACAGGATGTCGACATCAACGACGACTTCAACTTCTCCACGGCCAACGAGGAAGACTTCGGCGCATTGCTCAACATCGCACCGGCCAACATCGAGAGCATCGAAGTGCTAAAGGATGCCTCTGCAACGGCCATCTATGGAACGAAGGGTGCCAACGGCGTCCTCCTCATCAACACCAAACGGGGCTCTATGGGAAAGACGAAGTTCTCTTTCTCGTCGAAATTCACCACCAAGCACGAGCCAAAGAGCATCCCACTGCTCAATGGTGCCCAGTATGTCACCCTCATGCAGGATGCCATCTGGAATGCGGCCAATGCCAAGGGCATCAACAATGCGGCCAACGAGATGAACATGCTCTTCAACAACCCTGAAATCAACTACGACCCCAAATACCGATACTACGATGAGTACAATGTGGATACCGACTGGCTCGGGGCCGTCAAGCAGGACGCCATCATCACCGACAACAACTTCTCGATGACCGGTGGTGGCGAGAAAGCAGTTTATAAGTTCAACCTGGGCTATTACGACGAGCAGGGCACCACAGTAGGAACAGGCGTGCAGCGACTGTCAACAGGTCTGAAAGTCACCTACAAGTTCAGCGACCGCCTGCGCGTCAACACCGACTTCTCGTTCTCGAACACCAATAAGGACGCCAATGCGCTGTCGTCGGTGCGAAGCATCGCCCAGCAGAAGATGCCCAACCTCAGCCCTTACTGGATTGACGATGCCACGAAGCGCCCCACCGATGTGTATTTCGCACGCGACGAGGACTTCCAAGGCTCCTTCACCAGCAACAGCGGTTCGAGCATCAGCAGCAGCAACTACAACCCTGTGGCAATGGTCAACAAGGGCTACAACAAGACCACGCAGCGCGATGAGAAGATGACCATCACGCTGAATTACGACTTCCCCTTCAACCTTCAGTACCAAGGGTGGATTTCGCTCAACATGAGAACGACGAAAAACCGGCAGTTCCTTCCCCAGGAGGCCACGGGCGTGCTCTGGACCAGCAATTTCGCCAACCTCAGCGTGGACGCGACGACCGATGCCTTCGCGCTACAAAGCGAGAACAAGCTGATTTACAACGGCACATTTGCCGAGAAACACAAGATCATAGCCACCGGACTGGTGAAGACCTCCGACAACGAGAGCTTCAGCTACTCCAGCAGCACCTACGGCAATGCCTCCGCCAACCTCAGCGACCCCGTAGTGGGTAGCGTCGTCAGGTCGTCGGGCTCGGGCAATTCCGAGCGAAGGTCCATATCAATAATCGGACAGGCCGTCTACTCATTCGACAACCGATATGTCATCCGAGGAACCATCAACCATGAGGGAAATTCCACCATGGGCAAGGACAAACGATGGGGAACCTTCCCTGCCTTCGGCGCATCGTGGAACATCGAGCAGGAGCATTTCTGGAGCGAAAGCATCAGGAAATGGTTCAATGAGGGCAAACTGCGCTTCGGCTACGGATGGTCGGGAACATCACCATCGGGGGCATCCATCTACCTCGGTGCCTACAAGAGTTTAGGACAGTATATGAACATGCCCGCCATCACACCCGACCGCATGCAGCTCGACAACCTGAA
>CAMHEL010000090.1 GCA_946184125.1 uncultured Prevotellaceae bacterium | reverse complement strand
GGGCAAAAGCCTTATAATCAATTGCTTATGCCCCTTCAGGGCGATTGGTTAGCGCGTTTATTAAACCCAGGGCGTTGCCCTGGGCTGAGAGCGTGTTGCCCCGTTGGGGCGCCATTGCTTTCGAACAAAATCCATCTTGTCAAAAGCCGAAAACGAAAGCCATCCCCCGATAATAGTGTCCGCGTCATAAATGTCCGAACTTATCGTGTAGAAACACCATGAGTTCGAAAGTATTGGCACAGATTATTTCCTTTCGCAACCATTAACCCACATTGCAGATAGTCCCTATGTATCTCCTTGATTCTCAGGAGGTGGATTTTTTGGAGGTGGTTTTGGGTGTACCACGGATTTGACTTTCCCTATGGGATTTGCGCAGATGTTGAGTAGGCCATATATGACGGCCAGCTTTTCCTCTGCCTCTGTGCTCTGCCTAACCCTTATTTTATCGCCCTCGGCAGTTTCCATCTCGGCTGTCACCACGACCTGCGTTTGTGATATCCTCATAATCTCATCCCAACGCACATTGGGGTATTCCTTCAGTTTCAACCGGTATTTGGTGACGGACACTATCCAGTAGGCCAGTACGGCCAGGTTCAGGTGTGCCTTGATGCCCTCGTCTGTCTTGTGGTAGACGGGGCGGATATCGAGGTCGGTCTTCAATATGTGGAATGTCTCTTCCACGGTTCTGATTACATTGTAAAATTTCCAGACATTGAGCTCGTCGTTCTCGTCGAGACTGGTGATCAGCACGTACCTGCCGTTGATTTCACTCCTCGCGGCAACACATTCCTCCTTGCGCTTCCATTTCATGGACACTGCCTTCTCGCTCTTCCCCTTCCCCTCGTAGGTGAAGGTGACGTCGTACTCTTTACGTATCGCGCCGTATTGCTTGTAGAGCCTGCCCAGACGGGCGTTAACTGCATCACGGTTCTTCGTGCCGCCTTTCTTCTCGATACCGGCCTTGATGGCCTCGAGCCCCTCTTCGTACCGCTTCGCAGCCAGGTCGTGCATGGACCGCTCCTTCGCCGCCTTGGCGTCGCTGTCGACGAGAAGGGCCTTGCGGCTCTCGCCACCAATCTCCACCTTGCCCATCTGCAAGCGTATCTCCTGGTGACGGCAGTCCTGGTGGCGGAACACCTTGTCGCTGTCGGGGATGAACTTCACATATCCGGAAGGCAGCACGGTGATATAGTCGAAATGGTTCTCTACCAGCCAATTGACATTGGCTGCAGAATAGAACCCGGCGTCCATGACCACTATCTTGCGTGCTTCGGGCGACGTCTCGGCGGCCAACGAGCCGACAACCTCCTTCACGGTGGTGACGTCCTGGCGGTTGCCTTCATATATCATGGTGCGCACGAGCAGGCCGTCGGTATTCACCACGGCGGCCAGCACCACCACCTTGCAGTCGTTGCGCTTCTCCTTGCTGCGGCCGTGAAAGCAGAGGCTGGAGTCTTCCATGCGCCCCTCCATGTAGGCATTGGTGATGTCCATGAGCAGGATCTTCTCCTCCAGGTTGAACATCGAGCGGACACGGTCGTGCAGGAAGTCCTCCATGTCCTTGTGCACATCCCAAAGGCGGCGGGCGCTGTTGTAGAGCACGTCCTTGGTGACCTTCGCCTTGTCCATCTTGAACATCTCCAGAAGGGCGGAGTTCTCCCTCAGGTAGCGCACTGTCTTCAGCTCGGAGAACGGGTAGATGGCGCGGGCGATAATCTGCATCAGTGCCAGGTCAACCTCCTCGCGGGACCATCTCCTGGAGTTGAGGAACTCCCTTATCTTGAGCATGCATGCCGTGGAGCGGCAAATCGCCTCGGGGCCAATGGTGCGCGCCTGCTGCTGCGTCAGACTGTCAAGCCGGATGGTGACGCAGTCGCGAAGACGCTCGCGCTCCTTACGGGCGGCCTCTTTAATCAGCACGGGGTCGTTCTCCTGCGCCCACTTGCTGCCACGGTACTTGACGTACAGCTCCATGGCCTTCTCATAGAGCGCCGGATTGAAGCACATCACACTCTGCCCCTCCTCTATCATCACCGTCAGCATGTCTGCCAGCTCGTTGCGCTCAGCCTTCGTGAACCCGTCGAGAGTACCGAGGCAAAGCACAGAGCGGCTGCGGGGGATGCCCTTGCAGTCACGATATTTCTTCGTCAGGCGGTAGTAGTCGTATGCCTCGATACTGCCATCCGCGAGTTGTCGGAATTTCTTCGCTTTGGTGATATACATGGGCGCAAAGGTAGGGGGATTTTCTCAATCCTCCAAATCCATGGGTGCACCACATCGCGTAGTTTTTTCAACGAAAAGCTTCCCTTTTGGAATATTTAACGGATAGCCCCTCTTTATGACCAAAATAGGCAAAAACATCTGACAAATTAAAAATGTTTAACGTTTCCGGCGACTAGCTCTCTGCAATGTGGGTTAAAATTATGCATTATGAATTATGAATTATGAATTATAAATGCACTGTGTCTCTACACCATGAGTTCGAAAGTGCTGGCACTGAAGTATTCCTTTCGCAACCATTAAAATTATGCATTATGAATTATGAATTATGAATTATAAATGCACTGTGTCTCTACACCATGAGTTCGAAAGTGCTGGCACTGAAGTATTCCTTTCGCAACCATTAAAATTATGCATTATGAATTATGAATTATGAATTAAAAAATTTTCTCCTTCTTTCTTGTCAAATTCCGTCGGGATATAGATTTCATTGAAAGAATCGAGCTGCTCGCTGAATAGATTTTCGCGACAGGTCCGTTCTGCCTAACTTTGCATCGAAAAGAACTAAATGAAAGATAATATGAAGAAAGTAATGCTCTTTACGATGCTTGTGGCATCCGTGGCCATGCTGACTTGCTGTTCGGCAGAGGACCCGTTCGAGGAATTTATTAACAACGAAGACAACGGTTGGAACAACGGTGCCAATATGAACGGAGGTAACGGCAATTCGGCCACAACGGGCGAACTGGCCACCTTCGACATTTCCATAGACAAATCATCGGCAGAACCAGCAGAGACGGCTGCCGAATACTTCCCAGAAGAGGAGGATGCCATGGAAAACAACACGTTTGCAACTGAGGTGACGATAGACCTCTCCAACCCCGTCACAAAGACGGAGAACGGGGTGGAGGTGACGGCCAATGGCGGTCATGTGACTGCCAACCACGCTTCCGCCAAAGGTATTTGCTACGTGGTGAGCGGAACGACCGCCAACGGTTCGCTGACCATAGTAGGCGACAAGAAATATGCGCTTAAGCTCAACGGAGTGAACATCACCAACCCCGATTCGGCTGCGCTGAACCTCCTGAGTGGCAAACGCGCCTACATTATTCTGGCCGACGGCACCACCAACACCCTGGCCGACGGCACGGGAGGCAGCCACAAGGGTGCGCTCTACTGCAAGGGCAAGTTGCTCTTCAACGGCAGCGGAGCACTCGCCGTAACAGGAAACTCCAACAACGGCATCCACTCGGCCGACTACATCGTGTTCCGAAAAGGCAACAACATACATGTGAAGTCGACTGCCGGCCACGGCATCAAGGCCAACGACGGCATCTTCATCAATGGCGGCATCCTGAACGTCGAGGTGTCGGCGGCTGCCACCAAGGGCATCAACAGCGAGAGCCACATCATCGTCAACGGTGGACGCACCACCGTACTGACCACCGGCGATGGCACTTACGACACGGAGGACAAGGAGGCCAAGGGAGCAGCGGGTATCAAGGCCGACTCGACGCTGACCGTCAACGGCGGTGAACTGAAGTTGAAGAGCACAGGCTCCGGAGGCAAGGGCATCAATGTGGACATGGAGGCGAACTTCAACGGCGGCAACGTCTATGTCGTGACCACTGGCGGACAGTATAAGGGCAACAACGACACCTCGTCGCCCAAGGGCATCAAGGTGGACGGCAACATCACCATTGGCGGCGGCAGAATATGGGTGCGAACCAGCGGGTACAACGGCGAGGGCATTGAGACGAAAAAAGAACTGAATATCGCGGGCGGCGAGGTGGCTTCCTATGCATACGACGACGCCATCAACTCAAAGGGCAACATGACCATCAGCGGCGGATACGTCTATGCACACGGTCAGCACAACGACGGCATCGACGCCAACGGCAACTGCTACATCAAGGGTGGCATGGTCTATGCCATCTGCTCGGGGTCGCCAGAGGTGGCCATCGATGCCAACACAGAGGGAGGATACAAGCTTTATCTCACAGGAGGCACTGTCGTGGCGGTAGGTGGTCTGGAGAATGGCTCGCAGCTCTCACAGACGTGCTATCAGGCTTCTTCATGGTCGCCGAACACCATATATACACTTTCCTCCGACAACAACTCCTTCTCGTTCAAGACTCCTTCAAGTGGCGGTTCCGGCCTCGTTGTCTCCAGTGCATCGCAGCCAACACTCCAGTCTGGTGTCAGCGTAAGCGGCGGCACGTCTTATTTCGGTGGCCTTGCCATTGCCGGCGGAACCAGCAGTAGCGGAACCAGCGTCAGTCTGTCATCCTACACGGGAGGCAATGGAATGGGTGGCCGTCCAGGGGGATGGAGATAAGTAGATAATCATAAATAAAAAAATAAAGACAATGAGAAAGATAATTTTTGCTTGCCTATTGACATTTGTTTCCTTGCTGTATGTCTCGGCACAGGTTGACACACAACGTCCTCAAGGCGAACCGCCACGTGGGGAATTCCCAGGACGCCCACCGCATGGTGGCAGACCAGGTAGACCTCATGGGATGGGAAGACCTGGTGGACCGGGCTCCCGCCAAGCGGACATCAAGTATTCGGGGGCTACTGAACTGACGGCTGAAGTGACCGAAACAAAAAAGACTTACCAGAGTCACAAGGCGGATGAAAGCGCGCTGCTGATCTCCACCAAGGAGGCGGTGACCATCTCCCACCCCACCATCAACAAGACTGGCAACTCTGACGGTGGCGACAACTGCAGCTTTTACGGCGTGAATGCCGCCCTGCTTGTCAAGGGCGGGAGCACCACGACCATCAAGGGCGGCGTGATAACCAGCGATGGCAAGGGCGCCAATGGCGTGTTCTCATACGGTGGCAATGGCGGACATAACGGCGGAAAAGGTGATGGCACCACAGTCATCATCGACGACACCAAAATCACCACCACCGGCGATGGGTCAGGCGGTATCATGACCACCGGTGGCGGTGTGATGAAGGCCAAAAACCTGACGGTGAACACCAGCGGAAGGTCATCGGCTCCCATACGAACAGACCGTGGCGGAGGCGTTGTGACCGTGGAAGGGGGAAGCTATACAAGCAACGGACTGGGGTCGCCGGTCATCTACTCCACCGCCGACGTCACCGTGAGCGATGCCACACTTACCTCCAACAAGTCGGAGGGCGTATGTATTGAAGGCAAGAACAGCATTACGCTGAACAACTGCCAGATGACGGTGAGCAACACGCAGCGCAATGGTCATGCCCAATTCCTGGATGCCATCATGATTTACCAATCGTTCTCTGGCGATGCCGACAGCGGCAACTCACACTTCACCATGAATGGCGGCATGCTGACCAACCGCCAAGGGCATCTGTTTCACGTGACGAACACCAATGCCATCATCACCCTAAATGGTGTCAAACTGGTGAACGACGACCCTGCAAAGGTGCTGCTGTCGGTGTGTGCTGACGGATGGCAGGGTGCGGCAAACAAAGCCACACTCAACGTGAGCCGACAGCTGTTGGAGGGCACCATCCTCGTGGGCAGCGACTCGGAACTGACACTGACATTGGCCGACGGTTCCACCTTCAATGGCTCTATAGGCGGCAATATCACCAACGCCGCAGGAGAAAGCGTTTCTACGGAAACGGGAGCGGTGCATGTGACCTTGGGCAATGACTGCACCTGGACATTAACAGCCGACACTCACATCACATCATTGGAGGGCAACACATCACTTATCAAAACAAACGGCCACCAATTGTATGTAGCGGGTAAAAAAGTGACGAACGAGTGAGGGCAGAGCCAGGTTTGTCAAAAGCCGTACATCAATATAAAAAATCAAAAGATTACAATCCATTTCGAAAATAATTTTTCCGAAAGCAACGGCGGCCTGAAAGGCCAGCACGCTCTCAGCCCAGGGCAACGCCCTGGGTTTTTAATTCGGGCCACATTATTCCGCCCTGAAAGGGCAAAAGCCCTAAAATCAACTGCTTATGTCCCGTTGGGGAGCCGTTGCTTTCGAACAAAATCCATCTTTTCAAATGCCGCAAACGAAAGTCATCCCCCCAATAATAGTGTCCGCGTCAAAAATGTCCGAACTCATCGTGTAGAGACACCATGAGTTCGAAAGTGCTGGCACTGAAGTATTCCTTTCGCAACCAATGAAATTATGCATTATGCATTATGAATTATGAATTAAAAATATAGATTACAATCCATTTCGAAAAAAATCTTTCCGAAAGCAACGGCGGCCTGAAAGGCCAGCACGCTCTCAGCCCAGGGCAACGCCCTGGGGTTTTAATTCAGGTCCCATTATTCCGCCCCGAAGGGGCAAAAGCCTTATAATCAATTGCTTATGCCCCTTCAGGGCGATTGGTTAGCGCATTTATTAACCCCAGGGCGTTGCCCTGGGCTGAGAGCGTGTTGCCCCGTTGGGGCGCCGTTGCTTTCGAACAAAATCCATCTTGTCAAAAGCCGAAAACGAAAGCGTCCCCCGATAATAGTGTCCGCGTCAAAAATGTCCGAACTCATCGTGTAGAGACACCATGAGTTCGAAAGTGCTGACACGAAATGGCCGAACGAAGCGGAATTGGACGCGCAAAAGCCCACACTGCGTGGGAATCGCTATCTATTTTAGACGAATGAGTGTGGAACCTGTGGTTTGCCGATGGCTGGTATTGAACTGCACAGCATAAAGCCCTGCAGGCAAAGTGCTTAAATCAGCCGACAGGCCACCATCAAGAAGCATCGAGCGCACCAGACGACCGTCGACACTGTAGATGGAAAGAGAAGCCGGGGAGTCGGATACAGGTGCTGCATCAGTGAACCGTACGCACAGTCGGCGTCCTTGAAGAGAGAAGCGCACCTCGGCTGGTTGCTGCTGCGACAATTCTGGAATGGAGTTGGAGAGGCCAAGGATGTATAGCAGACCTTTGTAGACATCGATTTGTCCATGGCCATAGATGTTGTTGGGATAGGCCAGATTTTGTTCTGGATGAGTACAAGTGTGGGCGAAGACATCCTTGATTTGCTCCGTCGTCAGGTTGGGATTGGCCTGCAGCCAGAGAGCAATGGCTCCAGCCACCACTGGCGTGGCCATCGATGTGCCACTCTGTGCCGTGTAGTAAAAGGTCTTGCCGTTGTAGTCGACTTTGTCGGTGAGTTCCCCGCGCAATTGGTCGGTGATGCCCACATAGCTGTTGAAAGCCGCATTGATGCTCATCCCAGGAGCCGTCACATCGGGCTTTGTCAGTTCCTCGTAGGTAGGCCCCTGCGAAGAGAAGAGGGCGATCTGTCCTTTTTCCTTTGCGGCGAACGCATCCATGGAGGTATTCATATTGCCATCGACATTCCTGAATGACGACTTGTAGCCTGTGGCACCCACGGTGATGAGTCCTGGCAGCGTACCAGGCCACCAGATGGAATGACCGGGCTGGGCAAAACAATAGGCATCTACCCCGTCAAGATTGACAAATGGGCAGTATTTGATGTCGGAATAAACCCATGCCGGCGCATCGCCAGTGAGCAGGAAGAGGGCACCGCATAGCACCATATAGGCAGGATTGGGCAATTTTGCATTCACATGAAAAACATTGCCGCGCTCATCCACGAAGTCACTTTTCCACACTTTCATACTGACATCGCCCAGCACGGTGGTGGTGGTAAGCAAACAAGTGTCGCCCGAGAGTTGCAGCACGCTGTCGGTTCTGAAACTGATGCTATTGTCGATGTTGAGACCGGTAATCCGTATACCGAGGAAATCGATGCGAACGTTCAGTTTGCCCGGGGTGACGATGTCCAAGTCGATGATGTCGCCCCCTCCCACTCCATTGACCATGCCAGAGCCGGCATGCAGCACTCCTGAGGGCTTCTCAAGAAAGGAGGTTCTGTTGCCATCATTGCCCGCACAAACCACAATGATGCGTCCGGGCCCCGTGAGAGACTGTATAGCCTCACTTTCCAGCAGACGTTGCTTGTCGAACGTATAACTTTCACCATTGCTGAAGTTCACCACACAGGGTTTGCCGTCTTTAGCGGCCTGGTCGAAGATGTACTTGAAGCCCAGCACACAGTTGGCTGAAGTCAGTTGGTCGGGGGCTTCGAAATCCTCAGGGTAGGAGTTGAAGTGCGCAGCATAAATATCAGCATCGGGAGCCATCCCCGGATATTTGCCTTCGACAGCACGTCCGGCCATGATTCCCATGACATGTGTACCATGAAGGCTGGCATTCTGATGATGCGTACCTCCGTAGGCGGCTATCTCTTCTGTAGTGGTCATGGCGTGGCCTTTTGTGCCGTCGTCGTTCTGCCAACAGAAGTCGTAATAGTAACGCGCCCTCAATCGGCCATGGGCATCTAGGAAAGCAGGATGGGTGAAGTCGTAGCCATTGTCGAAACGCCCGCGGCCACTCCCTCACCAGTAAAAGCCTGTGGCAGAGGCTCACCGCTGTAGACGGGAGTGGCGTTCACCTGCCCAGGCGTCACATCCATGGCCTGCCGCACCATCGGTTCCGCCTCGATACGCTCCACCCGTGGGTCTTTTGAGAGGCTCCCCAATGTGTTGTAAGCCACATCGACGATGTAGATGCGGCCAATGCTATCGATGACTTCCAGTCCATAGTGCCTCGCCACCTGCTGCATATCGCCATAAGCAAGCGACATCAGCACGCTGACAGATGCCCGGGAGGAAGTTGGCAACAGGTGATGCCGGTCTGCCTGGTGTTGATTGAAAAGCGCCACAAGATGCCTTGACATTTTGTGGCAATCACCTGCCGGTTGCGCAAAGACATCATTGAAGGCAAACAAAGCCAGCAGGAGGACTACTATCATTTTCTTACTTTTCATCACGAATATAAAAACATTACATTTTACTTGATATGCGACAACTTGCTTTTCGCGTTTTCAACAATCGGCTGCAAATTTATTTGTTTTTCCCGAAACAGCACTCGAAAGCCAGAATATTTCACACAAAAAAAATTGTTCTTATTCCCACGCAAATTCAAAGAAAATGATGATCTTTGCGAAACATATCTCACTATTATGCACTGAGGTATGAGGAAATACTTGTTACGTAAACCAGCCTCATTTTCATAGGCTTTTTTTGATGTCTGTTAGACGCGTAATTATCACCGTCGGATTTCACCTGCATTACCGCTTCGGCTTGATATTCAGATTTACGCCTCATCGGTCGAGTAGCCCGCTACACTCCCTCTGCAGCTTACACTTTGCCCTCGACTAAAAGTCGAAAATCGCCTCGACATAATTAATAGAACCCACCTTTACAAAATTTTTCCATTATCGGGGAGGGAACAGGAGCGACAAAATGCCCATTGTATGACTATTTTGCGCAAAAGGACAGATGCGTTAATCTGTCGCTCAAGAGAACAAATGTTAGAGGGAAGAAAAGAGAAAAAGAGTTTGCAGATGAAAAAATGAAAGAAAAATTTGTCTTTCCACAATAAATGTTTACTTTTGTAAGGTTTTTGAGGAAGTTTATTCATAAAACCCATTATCAACAGAGTCATTTTCCCCGTATCCAGCCGGACCAAAAAAGAAAAGACAAACATGAGAATACTAAAACATATATTTCTGTTTGCACTGGCAACAAGTATCATTCTGGCATCCTGCTCCAAAAAAGAAGAGACGAGAATGCCTTCTGTGGTCAACGTCAAGACGATGAGAGTATCACCAAGCACTCATGTCATCGGCAAAAGCTACATGGGCACCATCGAAGAAGAAGACGGAGCGAATGTGTCTTTCGATGTGTCTGGCAATGTAAAGAAAGTTTATGTAGAGGAAGGGCAGTTTGTGAAAAAAGGCCAGATGATGGCCGAGGTCAGCGGCGAGAACATACGCAGTGCTTACGAGATATCGGCCGCCTCCCTCCACCAGGCAGAAGATGCTTACCGCCGGCTCAAGGACCTGTACGACAAGGGCACCCTGCCTGAAATCAGGATGGTAGAGGCAGAGACCGCCTTGGCGTCAGCAAGAGCGTCGGAGGCCATTTCCCGCAGGAGGGTGGAGAACATTGTGCTTCGCGCTCCCTTCGACGGCTACGTGGCCTCGAACTCAATACATGAAGGGGCGAGCGTGATGCCTGGCATTTCGGGCTTCAAGTTAGTGAAAATCAACCGGGTGAAGGTGTCGATATCCGTACCGGAAAAGGAGGTAGGGCGTGTGCGTAAGGGCCAGCTGGTGCGGTTCACCGTCAACGCATTGGGCGACAGGATGTTTGCAGGAACGGTGGTGACCCGCGGTGTCACGGCAGACGCCATCAGTCATGCCTACGCAGTGAAAGCCCTTGTCGACAACCCCAGCCACCAACTGCTTCCGGGCATGGTGTGCAAAGCCCATCTTGACAACGACACCGAGGGCGACTACATCATCGTCGTGCCTCAGCAGGCCATTCAGATTAGCGGCCAGGAGAAATTTGTCTGGGTGGCAAAAGACGGCAAGTCGTACCGGAAGAATGTGCTTACCGGCGACATCGTCAACGATGGAGTCATCATCGAGTCGGGACTGACCGCCGGCGACATGGTGATTATTGAAGGCCAGAACAATGTGAGCGAAGGTTCACTAATAAAAATGAATTAGTCATGGTCGACAAGAAAAAAAGCTCAGACCTGGTGGCATCGGCCATGCGGCATAAGAACATCACGCTGCTGCTGGTCGTGACCATGATGGTGGCCGGCGTATGCTCTCTCATCTGGATTCCCAAGAATGAATTCCCCGAATTCGAGATACCCGTCGGCCTGGTGATAGGTGCCTACCCCGGCGCTTCCGTCCAGGAGGTGGAACAGCAGTTGGCCAAGCCCTTGGAGGAGTTTTTGTGGACCTTCAAGGAAATCGACAAGAAGCGCACAATGACGCACAGTTTCAACGATGCCTGTGCTGCTGTCGTCTTTCTTGACCCGTCGGTGAAAGCGAAGACCGAATTCTGGAACAAACTCAAGGAGCGTCTGCCGATGCTGAAACTCACCCTGCCACCCGGCGTGCTGGGCGTGGTGGCCAATGAAGACTTCGGAGATTCGTCGACGATGCTGCTCACTTTGGAGAGCGAGACGAAGAGCTATCGCGAGATGAACGACTATATCGACGGTCTGAGTGACCAGTTGAGACAGATTCCCGGATTGGCCAACATCATCACCATGGGCGGGCAGAAAGAACAGTTGTCCATCTATCTCGACCGCGACCGCCTGTCGATGTACGGCATCAACACCACGATGCTCATGAGCAAAATCTCAGGACTGACGGGAACGCTCTATTCGGGCAGCCTGTCCGACGGCAGGCTCAGCCGTGCCATACACATCAAGTCGTCGCTGAACAGCGAGAACGACCTGGCACAGACCATCATCGCCTCCGACCCTTCGGGCTCGGTGGTGAGGCTGGGTGACATCTCCACCATCAAACGTGAATACCCCACCCCACGCCAATACATCAAGAACAACGGCAAGAAGTGCATCCTGCTCTCACTGCAGATGACATCGGGAAAGAACATCATGGAGTTTGGCGACCGTGTGAAAGAGACGGTCAGCAGTTACAGCAGCACGCTGCCCAGCGATGTGAAAATCAATATCATCAGCGACCAGTGCCATGTGGTTGACCATTCCATCCGTGATTTCATGTGGGAGATGCTCATCGCCATCGCATCCGTCATCATCGTCGTCATGCTGATGCTCCCCCTTCGCGTGGCAGGTGTTGCCGTGGCCACCATCCCCATCACCATCAGTGCCGCGCTGGCCATCTTCCTGGTTTTCGGTGTGGAAATCAACACGGTGACCCTCGCCGCCCTCATCGTGTCGCTCGGAATGATTGTCGACGACAGTGTGGTGGTGGTGGACTGCTACCTCGACAAGCTCGACGCGGGCATGAACCGCTGGAAGGCCGCTGTGGAATCGTCGAGGGAATTCGTCAAAAGCATCATCACGGCCACACTGGTCATCAGCATCACCTTCTTCCCCCTGATATTCACCACGCAGCAGGTCATCCACGACTTCCTGCAATGGTTCCCCTATGCCATCAGCATCGTCCTCATCATGTCGCTGCTGGTGGCCATCTTCGTTGTCCCCATCCTTCAATACCATTTCATCCACCACGGACTTCATCAGTCCGACAAAGACAAGGAGAAGAAAGGGCGCTCGATGCTCGACATCCTCCAGAGCGGATACGACAAGCTGATAGGGTTCTGCTTCCGCCACAAATGGCTCACGATGTCTTTCGGTCTGCTGTCTATCATTGCAGGCGTCGTACTCATGCTGCTTGTTCCCCAGCGACTGATGCCGCGTGCGGAGCGCAACCAGTTTGCCGTCGACATCTTCCTCCCCTCGGGCACCGACCTCCGTCATACGGCTGCCGTGGCCGACACGCTCGCCAACATCCTCTCGAAAGACGAGCGTGTGGAGAACCTGACCGTCTTCTACGGCAGCGGCTCCCCACGCTTCCATGCCACCTTCATCCCCAACCTTGGCGGCACGCATTTCGCCCAGTACATCGTCAACACCCACAACGACGAAGAGACGCAAGGCATGCTCGACGACTATACCGAGAAATATGCCAACTATTTTTCCGATGCCCGGGTGTTGTTCCGCCAGATAGAGTATTCCGACAAGCCCTACCCCATTGAGGTGCAGGTGGCTGGCGACAACCTCGACAGCATCCACGTCGCCATCGACAGCATCCGCAACCGGCTGTCGCACAACCCCAAGATTGCCGTCCTGAGCACCAGCTTCGGCGCCACCAACAATTGCATCGAAGTGATGATGAACCCCGAAGAAGCCTATCACTTCGGCCTGAGCAAGTCGCTGCTATCCCTCAACTTCGCCATGCGCTATGGCGGCGGCATCCCCGTCACCTCCATCTGGGAAGGCGACAAGGAAGTGGGGGTTGTCATCAAGGATGCCAAGATAGAGCGTGAGACGATAGATGATTTCAAGAACATCCGTGTGACAGGCCTGCTGCCCACCTTGACTGCCGCCCCCCTGTCGCAGGTGGCAGAGGTGCGGCCGCAATGGACCGACGGCTCCATCACCCACATCAGCGGCAAGCGTCATGCTGCCGTCTTCGGAATGCTGAGCCGCGGCGTACAAGTGGGAAGCCTGACCAAGGAGGTGTACAAAGACCTGGAGACGCTGCGCCTGCCCGACGGCATCACGCTGAAGAAAGGCGGACAGGCCGAAATGGAAGCCATGTATCGTCCGCAACTGTATTTGGGCATGGAAATAGCCGTCGTACTCATCTTCTTCATCATCGTGTTCCATCTGAAGAGCATCCCCTTGACAGTTTTGATCATGTATTCGCTGGGGTTCTCCGCTCTTGGCGGTGCTCTGGGACTCATCCTGTTCAGACTGGAGTTTGGAGCCACCGGCGTGCTCGGCTTCATCTCGCTGATGGGCCTGATTACCCGCTGCGGCATCATCATGATAGACTATGCAGAGGAACTACACCAAAAGGAAGAATTGGACATCATGACGGCTTCGCTGGAGTCGGCCAAGCGCCGCTTCCGCCCAGTGTTTCTCACTTCTATGGCAGCATCGATGGGCGTCGTCCCCATGGTCTTCAAGAACACCCCCCTGTGGGGGCAGATGGGTGTGGTCATCTGCTTTGGAGCCCTGATTTCCATGCTGTTCATCATCACGATGATACCCGTGGGATATTGTTTGATAAGGACCAAGTTTAACTCAGAGAATAATGAAGATGAAAATTAGGCTTTCCCTGCTCTTGGCTGTTGCCCTGGCATCTGCGGTCAACGTTCACGGCCAGACCATCATGACACTGAAGGAATGTGTACAAGCGGCCCGCAAGAACAACATCTCGGTGAAAAACTCCTACAACGACCTTCTGATGGCCCGCGAACAGCAGAAATATGCCCGCTCGAAATATTTCCCGACGGTGGGTGCCTCGGCTTTCCATTTCGAGGCTACCAACCATCTTATCAAGTACAGTATTCTCAGCAAAGAGGATTTGGCCGAACTGTCAGAAGGGGCTGACGAACCTTTGTCTTCCGACCTCTTCACACTGAACCTTATCAAGAAAGGCAGTTCCTTTGGCATCACCGCGCTTGAACCTCTCTACACCGGAGGAAGGCTGACCTACTACAACAAACTTGCCGACCTGCAAGTGGAAGCCCGAGCTATGATACAGGACGTGACCGACAACAATGTGGTGATGAGCACCGAATTTCTCTTTTACAAAATCGTGGAACTGCATGAGACCGATAAGACGCTCGATGCGATGGAGAAGAGCCTGGCAAACATCCACCAGGATGCCGTCAACATCTACGACAACGGCCTGTCGAACAAGAACGACGTGCTGAGCGTGGAACTGATGCAAGACGAACTGTCATCGCTCAGAATAAGGATGCAGAACAGTTGCCGGCTCTTGCGCAGAGCACTTGCCAAACACATCGGCATGGCCGACCAGGACATCGACGTGGACATGTCGTTCGATGCCGACATCGTGGCTCCGGAAACGCTGAGGATGAACACCCAGAGTGCCCTTTTCAACCGCACCGAGACCCAACTGCTCGACATCTATGTGGAGAAATCCGTACTGGAGCGCAAAATCGCCAAGGCCAACATGCTGCCTGTCGTGGTGATGGGCGGTAGGGCCGGATACAGCAAATTGTTTTCCGAATGGAATGGCAACATCATTGGCTTCGTTGGAGTGCAGATGCCTATCAGCGCTTTCTGGAGTGAGAAAAAAGAGTATAAGCGCAAGAAGATAGAAGAGCAGAAAGCCAACGACTTCAGAAAAGACAATCTGGAACTGATGACACTGGAGATACAGGATGCCTACGACAACCTGGAGAGCACCTACCGGCAGACGCAGATAGCGGAGAAAAGCGTGGTGAGGGCTGAAGAAAACTTGCGCATCTGCCGTGAGCACTACCGTGGCGGCCTGTCGACCATGACGGTGCTGCTCGATGCACAGCGCCAGCAGCAGCAGGCACTCACACAGCGCAATTCGGCCATCAGCGAGTATCTGCAGGCCAAGACAAGATACCTCATCGTCACCGGAAGGAGCACTTATTGAACCCACTTACTCTTTTATTTATTTCACTAATTATCTATTACTATCATAAAACTTTAAGACCATGAAGCCAAGACTTATCTTTACACTTTTTGCTTGCTTGATAGCAGGAGCCATCTCAGCTCAGACTGACCTCTCTACGAACAATACGAATAATAAGAATTCCATCTATGTCGTACCTCCTATTCTTGCCATAAGCGATAATAACAGTGAGCAGAAAACTTTCGCTAACATGCGTGCCCCCATCATCAAAAAGACGAACGAGAATCCAAAAGTGATTGCCGTGGAGGACCCAAACTGCGCTAACAAACTGCTCACGGTCATCCAAAAATACAAGAAGTATACCCAAAGAGACTCCACCAATGGCAAGCTCTACTACAAAGTGGAGTTTTATTACACCCTGGCCATCAAGAACACGGAGAAAAACGAGGTGCTGTCACAAGGTATGTCGAAAAAGGCTTCTGTACGGTCGGAAAAGAGTTACGCCGAAGCTTTTTCCGAAGCTTGCAGAATATATCCCTACGACAGCGACATCAATGAGGTCGTGGAGGAGTCTTTCGCTTTAGTAGGACTCATCACAAAGGTGGAGCCTGATGCAAAAAAGCCGAATCGTGCGGGGAAAGTTTACATCAACCTGGGCACAAACAATGGTTTACGCAAAAACCAGTGGTTCGATGTGTTCATCGTCAACGAAGGAAATGTGAGCGATCGCATCGCTACAATTCATCTGGATGAGGCAGGGCCTACCACTGCGGTTTGCAAACCCAAAAAAGGAAAAGAAGAACTGCTTTCACTCTGGAACAGCAACAGTGGGGTCAAATTTGCTGTCGTATCCAGAATGGAGAGCAACATCTTCAAGAAACTGGAAAAGGCCCTGGACTTTGTAGGCAATATCATCGATAGTTACTGATTCTTGCTCAATCCCTGCATCTTCCATAACCTCTGGTGGTCCTATCGGGCCGCCAACCGGATTGTCCGAATGCAGTAGAATTGATAACTACCGTACGTGACCGGAATCGCTGTCCCTGCAATTCAAAAAACAGCCTCCATGTTCACCACATGGAGGCTGCTTTGTAATCATCACTATGATTCACCT
>CAMHEL010000089.1 GCA_946184125.1 uncultured Prevotellaceae bacterium | reverse complement strand
TCTCCAATTATTTGGAAAGCAACATAGAAGGATTTGCAATCCGAAAATCGCATTATAAATGCATAGTAACTTATATTCCATGCAGGTGGATTGCAAATCCACCTGAGCGTAAGAATCGCTGAAGAGAGTTACCGGGTGTGGGTGTTCCTTCCGAACTCAGCGTGTAGAGACACCATGCATGGTGTCTCCAGAGCTCATCCGCCATGTCAATCATTTCGAAATCATCCGTAGGATTAAGCCCGTCTAAGACCGAAAAAGCGGTGCCCCGGGAAGGGACACCGCACTGAAATATCGAAATATTGAGTAATCGGAATATCAGAATGCCGGAATCTCGAAAATCTCGCGTCTAAAGCTTAAAATCTAATCATAAATCTCAAACCTCAAATCTCAAACCTCAAACCTCAAACCTCAAACATAATTCCCCCTATTCCCACAGCGAGTTGTTGGGGTCTTCTTTGGAAAAGAAACTGGGATATTTGAGTAAGTTATCTTCAAGACCCTCGTTGAGAATCTCTTCCTCCCACTCGTGCCTATTGGCGAGCTGCATACTTGTTTCTTCACCGGGGTTAGTACCGATCATCGTGTCGGAGGAGGTGTTGAGGATGCAGACCTCAGTCAAGGGCTGGATGTATATTTTTCTCAATGCCATTGTTCTCTATTTTTTGTTTTGATGTAATGTTTTTCCCCATGGGAAAGTGGATACTTTCCCATGGGGTAGCTAAGTTATTTCACCACCACAGCCTTGCCGTTATGGAAATAGATACCCTTCTGGGTGGGTCTGCCGTTGAGCTTGGCGCCCTGGAGGGTGTGCCATGTGCCACGGGCCTCGGCGTTGTCAATCTCGGTGATGGCGGTGAAGTCGCCTAAGCCCATACCTCCGATGGAGAGGGCGTTGGCGCTGTTGCTGCCGTTGGGCTCATAGATGAGGAAGGCCTTGTTGGCATAAAGTGTATTTCCCGTGTACGAATAGAAGCCGATGTAGCCATTGTTCTTGTCTTTGGATCCCATGCCGATGGTCATGATGATGGCATCGCTGGAAGCCTGTGCGGCTGCCAGAGCCTCAGCGGGCGTGATGTTCTCCACCGAACCACTGAGGTAGTTGGTTCTCGTTAATTGCGGCACATCTGCGCCCTTGTATCGCTGGAAGGTGTATTTGCCGCTGTTGCCCTGCACCACGACGCCTTCGTTGGCGGGGATGATGTTGCGGATGCGTGCCATACGTGCCTCGCTGCTGGTGAGGTCGTAGACGTAATAGACGCCGAGGAGGTCGTCGTAGGTGTCATAGGGGATGATGACGGGGTAGTCGAGGTAGAGGGTGGAGATGCCGTAGCTGCTCACTGTCACATCGAACGATTCGGGATAAGCCTTGGTCCCCTCTCCGCTGAGCGTCACGGCGACGCTCTCGGCATCCTGGCTGCTGAGGGTGATGGTGCCGCTGTAGCTCTGGATGGCTGCCGGTGCGAAGGTGACGGTAATGGTGGCTCCCTCCATGGCCTGTGCTGCGGTGAGCGTGGCGGGGCTGACGGAGAAGCCTTCGCCGCTAACGGCGAGTGTGACGTTGCCGGTGAGTTTGAAGCCTGCCACGTCGAAGCTCTTCGTGCTGCTGCTGCCGGCTTCCGTCGGGTCGAAGGTCAGGGTTTCGGGGTCGACCATCAGGGTCGGCACCTCTGCCGTGGCGCTAATGCTGATGACGACGTCCTCAGCCTCTGAACTGCTGAGGGTGAGGGTGGCAGTGTGTGTGCCGGCTGCCGTGGGGGCGTAGGTCACGGTGATGGTGGTGCCTGCCTCGGCAGTGGCTTTGGAGATGGAGTTCTTGTCGATGGTGAAGACGTTGGCACCGCTGAGTGTGGCGGTGACGTTGCCCTTCAGCCTGCTGCCGCTCACGTTGATGGTCTGGGTGTAGGTCTGCCCCTTGACTCCCGTGAAGGCGACCGTGGTGGGATTGGCGGTGAGCCTGGGACCGGACATCTGCTCCAGGATGTACTGGATGCCGGCGAGGGCGTCAATCTTGCCATTGCCGAAGTGCGAGGCGTTGGTACCATTGACATAGCTGTCTTTGATGGCTGTCTCAGCCATGATGGTTTTCACGTCGTCGGGGGTCAGCGTGGGGTTAGCCTGCAACCACAGGGCGGTGATGCCGGCGGTGCAGGGGGCTGCCATGGAGGTACCACTCATAGCGCCCAACTTCTTGTTGGTGCCGTAGGCGTAATAAATATTGCTTTCCACGCTGTATTTGCTGTTATAGGCGGCGAGGATGACCTCGCCCGGGGCGGTAATCCAGGGCAGTTTCGTTCCTAATGGGCCAGCACCTGGAGCCTGATAGCTCGAGAAGCCTGAGATGTCCTTGTAGGTGGGGTTGTTGGTCCACGACTGGTTGGAAGCAGAGGTGGTGCCGGCGCGCCAGTATTTGCTGGAGCAGTAGGAGCCCACGGAGATGACAGTTGGGAACGTGCCTTCGTCGGAGATGGAGCAGTCGTTGCCACCAGCCGTGAAGGTATTGCCATTGACCGAGGCCGATGAAGCGGTGAAAGAGACGTAGACGGCAGGCCATGAGTCCACATAGCAGGAGCCGTTCTTGGGATAGACGCTCATACCAATCTTATAGTTGCTGTTGACAGCCTTAAGGTAGTAGAGGACGGTTTCGACATGCCATTTGTTGGTGTTGGCGTCCTGTTCCATATAGCCGCAGAGGTAGCCGTATTCCTCGCTGTCGTTGTCGTAGGCGGTGAAGTAGTTGCTCAGTTTGGTAGTGCCATCGGCACCGGTGTCGTTGACACTGATTTCAGCGCCATAAATTTCGATGTTGCCTTCATCGTCCTCGAAATAGTCGTCAGTGGTGATTTCTTTTGAGGTCCACAAGATTGTATTTCTGCTGGTGTTCACCACATAGTAACGCACGGCCAGTTCCACATTGGGTGTGCGGGCATAGGAAAGCGCAACACCATAGTCCACACTGTAGCTGGAGCGTGTCTGGCTGGTGAGCACGGTCATGGCTGGTGCTGATGCAGAGGCGTTCTTGTAGTGGTAGATGCCGTCCTCGCCTTCGTTTCCTGCGGCGAAGATGATGATTTTGCCAGGGCCGGTGTATTGGGCGCAGACATCAGCCATGGCTCCTGTGCCGTCGTGGGGTCCGAAGTGTCCTCCGAGGCTGAGGTTGATGACGAAAGGCTTGCCCACGGATTCAGCATAGTCGTGGATGTTTTTGATGCAAGCGGCAATGTTGGCATCGGTCAGCTCCTCGCCCAGGTCGCAGAGCACGAGGTCGGTACCAGGTGCCATGCCACCGAACTTGGCATTGTTTACCGTGGAGTAGGATGTACTTGTAGTATAGACGTATGCCGTGGCAGTGAAGTTGGAGCCACCAGCGATGCTCGAGGTGTGTGTGCCGTGGGTCTCACCAGTGAAGTAGGCTGTCGAGCCCGTGTACTCCTCCAGTTTGTTTGATGAGGTGTTGTAGACGTACTTTTTCTTGATGCGTCCGGAGAACATCTCGTGCCCGAAGTCGATGCCGGTGTCGATGACACCGATGACCACGCCCGTACCATCGTAGGCCTGCAGCAGACCTGCTGTCTGGGCATCGGCACTGAGGTTGAGCACGTCGTCGACGTTGGTGAGTAGGCGTGAGACGTAAGTGGTCTTTCTCAGCTTGCGAGCCACTTCCACCTTGGTGACGTTTTTCTGGGCTGCCACGTTCTCGATTTGGTCAACAGGCACGAGAGCGGTTATGCAACCGTTGAACTTGTTTTGGATGTTCACGCCGAGGCGCTCGATGGCACTGTAGTTCTTGTCGGTGAGGCTAATCCAGCATTGCACCACTTTGACACCGTCGACGGTGACAGGTGTCGCCGCGGGAAGGCTGTTCTCTAAAGCGGGTTGGGTGGCGATGCTGCCATCGGCAAAGGTGGTGGTGGTGGCACCGCGCCCTCTGAGGTCTTGTGGCACTTCTGTGGAGAGTTTCCCCTCTTTCTCGGCGAGGACGAGGCGTGTCATGCCGGAAATCTTGCCTTGTGCGAAGGCGGTGGCTGGCAGCAGGAGTGCTGCCAATGCCACGGCCGTTATCAGGTTTCTGAAAATGTTTCTTTTCATGTAGAGTCTTTCCGTTGTTTGAGGTTATTTCACCACCACAGCCTTGCCGTTATGGATATAGATACCCTTCTGGGTGGGTCTGCCGTTGAGCTTGGCGCCCTGGAGGGTGTGCCATGTGCCACGGGCCTCGGCGTTGTCAATCTCGGTGATGGCGGTGAAGTCGCCTAAGCCCATACCTCCGATGGAGAGGGCGTTGGCGCTGTTGCTGCCGTTGGGCTCATAGATGAGGAAGGCCTTGTTGGCATAAAGTGTATTTCCCGTGTACGAATAGAAGCCGATGTAGCCATTGTTCTTGTCTTTGGATCCCATGCCGATGGTCATGATGATGGCATCGCTGGAAGCCTGTGCGGCTGCCAGAGCCTCAGCGGGCGTGATGTTCTCCACCGAACCACTGAGGTAGTTGGTTCTCGTTAATTGCGGCACATCTGCGCCCTTGTATCGCTGGAAGGTGTATTTGCCGCTGTTGCCCTGCACCACGACGCCTTCGTTGGCGGGGATGATGTTGCGGATGCGTGCCATACGTGCCTCGCTGCTGGTGAGGTCGTAGACGTAATAGACGCCGAGGAGGTCGTCGTAGGTGTCATAGGGGATGATGACGGGGTAGTCGAGGTAGAGGGTGGAGATGCCGTAGCTGCTCACTGTCACATCGAACGATTCGGGATAAGCCTTGGTCCCCTCTCCGCTGAGCGTCACGGCGACGCTCTCGGCATCCTGGCTGCTGAGGGTGATGGTGCCGCTGTAGCTCTGGATGGCTGCCGGTGCGAAGGTGACGGTAATGGTGGCTCCCTCCATGGCCTGTGCTGCGGTGAGCGTGGCGGGGCTGACGGAGAAGCCTTCGCCGCTAACGGCGAGTGTGACGTTGCCGGTGAGTTTGAAGCCTGCCACGTCGAAGCTCTTCGTGCTGCTGCTGCCGGCTTCCGTCGGGTCGAAGGTCAGGGTTTCGGGGTCGACCATCAGGGTCGGCACCTCTGCCGTGGCGCTAATGCTGATGACGACGTCCTCAGCCTCTGAACTGCTGAGGGTGAGGGTGGCAGTGTGTGTGCCGGCTGCCGTGGGGGCGTAGGTCACGGTGATGGTGGTGCCTGCCTCGGCAGTGGCTTTGGAGATGGAGTTCTTGTCGATGGTGAAGACGTTGGCACCGCTGAGTGTGGCGGTGACGTTGCCCTTCAGCCTGCTGCCGCTCACGTTGATGGTCTGGGTGTAGGTCTGCCCCTTGACTCCCGTGAAGGTGACCGTGGTGGGATTGGCGGTGAGGGTGGGGCCGTCTGTCACGCCGAGGATGTACTGCAGACCCTTGATGGCGTTGATTTTGCCGTGTGTGCCGAAGGTGTTGGCACCATGTGCGCCGCTGCCTGTGCCGGCAGTCCACTCATCGGTGTCCCATGTGGCAGCCATCACCTCCTTGATGTAGTCGGGAGTGATGGTCTTGCCTTTCTCCACACAGGCCTGGAGCCACTGGGCGATGATGCCGGAAACGCATGGGGTGGCCATTGATGTGCCTTCCATAGCGCCGTAGGGCGAAGAGGTGCTGTTCACCACGAGGTCGGCTTTATAGTCCCCATAGTAACTGCCTTCTTGATCCAGTGATGCGGTGTGGTAGTGGTTGACGGCTGCCACGATGCGTGCGCCGGGGGCGTTGATGGTGGGAAGGGCGGTGCCCAAAGGACCGCAGCCTGCCGTCTGATAACTCGAGAAGTATGCATGGTCGCCGATGTTGGGATAGTCCTCGGTATAATCAGTAGTCGTTCCTTCATAGTTGGTGATATGGTTTTTCGTGACATAGGCGCCTACCGAGATGACTTTCGAATAGCAAGCGTTGTCGCTCACCGAACAGTCGTCGCTGCCTTTCACCAGATTATAACTGTTAGAGGTGGAACTGCTCAGTGTGAGGTCACGGCCAAACCAACTGTAGTTGTTTTCCCACATATCAATGATGGTAGAAGAGTTGTTGCTGGAGGGATAAACCGATACACAGAAGGCATAATCACTGTTATAGACTTCATCGCCGTCGTTGTCATTATAGCTGGTAGAAATCATGATGGGGCAATAGATTTCCCAATAATATTTTCCGTTGGTGGTGCCGCGTGTTATTCTGATTTTTCCAGCATCCTGATAACTTGACATGTTAGAATAACTGGTGGACGATTTGAAATACGCTGCCAGTCCGTCAGTGCCAGTTAAATCGATAGTTGTACTGTTTGTGTAGGCAGAGCTGGAATAGACGATTGCACCTGTGTTAACGTTCACCACATGGAATTTCAATGTAGTAGCCACATTTGCGGTGCGGGCACAAGCGTAAATGGTGGGGTAGAGCATTTCCACATTGCCGTCGGCATCAGTGAATGAGCGTTGCACATTTGCCAACATGGGTTTGGAAGAGGTGGAAGTACCAGAGGCATACATGCCACCGCCATTGGATGTGCCAGCTTTCACAAACATGTCGGCACGCATAGCATCGTTGGATGCAGCATAGACGATGATGTGGTTGTTTCCTGCATATTGGTTGACGATGTCGGCGATGGAACCTGTGCCATCGTGTGGTCCGATTTGGGAGCCGAGGCTGAGGCTGATGACGCATGGCTTGCCCTGCTGGTCGGCATAGTTGCAAATGTTCTGGATGGCAGAGCCTATGGAGGTGGTATAGAGCGAGCTCAGGCCGGCGATGGCGAGGTCGGCCTCGGGAGCCATGCCGCCATAGGTGGCGTTGGCATGGTCGTCGGTCACGGTGACGGTGTTGCCATTGACGATGACGCTCGAGCCACCGGCCGTCGAGACGGTATGCGTGCCGTGGTCGCCGTAGTTGGTGTCGTAAGTTAGACCGTTAATCTGCGAGGTACTGGTGTAGGCAGTCAGAGTGGTGGAAGTGGAATTCCTCAGTTTCCATGCAATTTTGATGCGGTTGCTACCGTTCTTGTCCTTGAAAGCGATATGGGTGAAGTCGATACCAGAGTCGATGACACCGAGTACGACACCCTTGCCAGTGTAGGGCGAGGTAATACCGAGAGCCTGAGCTGCACTGGAGTTGGTGATGGCGTCAATGGCCTTGGTGACGCTTCTCGACTGGTCGGTGGCGGGCTTCAGCACCTCGGCCACCTCAATATTGGTCACGTTGTCAAGAGCTGCCACATCCTCGATTTTATCGACGGGGATGAGGGCGATGACCATTTTGTTGAACTCATTCTGCACTTTCACGCCGAGGGCTTTCACACCCGTGAAGTCATTGTCGCTGAAGTGGATGAAGGCGGAAATCATCTGCTGGCCGTCGACGTCCTCGGCCTGTGCGATAGTTCTTGCGCTCAGTTTACCGAGCTTTCCCCATTCGTCGCGCCCGAATGGCGGTTGCTGGATGAGGCTGAAATCCACCCGTGGCTTTCCTGCTTGTGGCTGTTGGGTCTCCCCCCGCAGTACGCTGAGGAACATCTGGGTGGAAGAGGAGTACTTGTCCTCGTACTGCGCGAAGCCAGCCAGGGATAGGCCGGATAGGATAATAAGCAATATAAATCTTCTCATTGTTGTCTTGCTGTCTGATTAGTTGGAAAATAGGCTTGATGGGTGGCTGAGGTCAGTCATCGAAGAAGTCGTCGTGCTCGTCATCGAAGAAGATGCTGCCGCCCAGCTGATCGCCAGTTGACTGGGTGGGGTCAAATTCGAAGAGGATTTCTTCCTGTGTGTTGATGACGATGACTTCTGTCTCGGGGATCACATAGATTTTCTTTTCCATCTTATTTGTTGTTCACAATGATTGTTGTTGTTTGAATGGGATTTCCGTCGCCCGCCTCCTTGCTTTGGGGTGGGCGACGGAGTGTATGTTATTTCACCACGACGGCCTTTCCGTTGTGGATGTAAATGCCGTTCTGGCGGGGTTTGCTGTTCAGACGGGTGCCCTGCAAGGTGTACCAAGCGCCTTCCTGGGTGAGCCCGACTTCCTTGATGCCGGTGAAGTCATCACCCTCGATGCCTCCGATGGAGAGTGAGTTGACACCACTGCCTGCGGGGGTGTAAATTATGTAGGCCTTGTTGGGATTGAGGAACTTACCGGAGTATTTGTAGAAACCGATATAGCCCATGTTGCCCTTGCCGAGGGTCATGACGATGGAACCCTCAGGAGCATTGGCTGCCTCAAGAACTGCAGCAGGAGTGGTCTGCTCCAGTGAGCCGCTGAGCAGGTTCTCGCTGGGTAGTGGAGTCACGGCGCCCTTGTTGCGCGGGAAGATGTAGGCGGGGATATCTGCCGTGTTGGCATTGCCCTGGATGACCACAGCGGTGTTGGCAGGGATGTCGTTCTCTAAGCGTTTGAACTTCGCTTCGCCATCCGAAATCTCCTTCACATAGTAAACACCGAGGATGTCGGGGTCGTAGGTGTCGTAGGGGATGATGAGCGGGAAGTCGACATAGAGTGTCGTCACACCATAGGTGCCAATGGTCACGGGGAAGCCGTCGGGATAGGCAGTGCCGTTGAGCGTCACGGTGACAGGCTCTAAACCCTCGGAGGTGAGCACCACGGTGCCGGTGTACTCGCCGTTGGCGGTGGGCGAGAAGGTGACGGTGACAGTGGCTCCCTCCTCAGCATCAGCCTTGGAGATGGTGGCGGGGGATATGCTGAACACGCCGTTGGCATCGTTCAGCGTAAGGGTGACATCACCCTTGAGGTAATCACCTAAGACATCGAAGGTGCCGGTGACGGGAGTTCCAGGCTCGGTATCAAAGGTCAGCTCCTCTGGGTCGGCAATCAGCTCAGGAGCGTGAGCGACACCATTGAGGGTGACGGTGACATCCTGGGCATTTTTGCTGCTCAGGGTGATAGTTCCGGTGAAGGTGCCGGCGGTAGCGGAGTTGAAGGTGACATCCACGGTGTAGCCGCCTTGAGCCTCAGCCTGGGCCTTGGTGATGGAGGTGGTGCTCAGGGTGAACACGCCGTTGGCGTCGGTCAGCGTAGCGGTAACGTCACCCTCAAGGTCCACGCCGGTCACAGTGAAGCTCTTCGTCTGTGGCTCACCAATGATGGTCTCGAAATTCAATTGTTTGTTTGCACCACTGAACTCTTGCGATGTAGCACTAAGCTCGGCAGAAGGCAGCGGTGTCTGGAAGGCAATCTCGTAAAGGTAGCCACGGGCTTGGCTTACTACAACCTTGTATATTTTGGTTTTATCCAAACCAGTAATAGAGATGGTTCCAGCTCCGCTTGATGTACGTTCTCCACTCTTTGAGACAGTCGTACTGGCACTTAATGTACCATTATTATCAGTACATTCATAGACCTTTAATGTTGTAGGATATTGCGTTGATGTACTACGCTGAGAACAATAAAGCTTGACCGCCTCTGTATTGGTCACATAGAAAGTAGCCGTTTTTTCTGATGTACTATTCCTACTATTAGTTCCGACAGCCATAGCTGTAGTAGAAGTAAAGTATGTGCTGCTGCCTAAGAGTACATCAGTAGCTGACCAAGTGGTGTTTCCACATTGATTAGATGCAGTGACACCTGTCGCCATCCATTTCTGTGGGTTTCCGCTGTTGAATGTACTACTTGTAGTTGAATATTTTGCGCCAACAACAGCTCCATAGACGGGCAGTGTGAGCCATGCAACCTTGTCGCTCTTATATTCTTTGTATTCATAAAGTTTGTTTACCAGTGCCGTTCTCCATCCAGCTTTGTCAATCGTTTTATATTTTGCGATGTTGAGGTAAGCGTATTCAGCAGTTCCAACAATATCGGTGGCTTCGGCATTGATGGTAACCACTACAGGCTCGGCACCATTGTAAGAAATTGTCACAGTGCCAGTGTAGGTACCTTCAGCGGTAGGAGTGAAGGTGATGGTGAACTCTCCTCCATTGGCTGACTGTGCAGTGTTTCGCTGTATAAAAGCTTTGTCGAGGGAGAACACACCGTTGGCATCGCTAAGCGTAAAGTTGACATTGCCAGCGACATTGAGGTTGGCACCGCGTACTTTGACGGTCTGAGAGACACTACTGCCCACTGTGGCGCTCATGGTCACTTCCTGAGGTGTGGCGACAATCATGGGGCCGGCATTTTCCATCAGTTCCTCGATACCAGCGAGGGCATCGATTTTACCATTACCGAATTGTTTGGCGTTGGTGCCAGTGACATAGCTGTCGGTGATGGCGGTCTGCTGCATGAGGTCCTTCACTTGGTCAATTGTCAGTGTCGGGTCGACCTGCAGCCAGAGAGCGACGATACCACCAGCACAAGGTGTAGCCATAGAGGTGCCAGAGGCAACACCTATGGGGTTGGTTGAATTATATTGGTAAAGAAGATAGGTGGATTGTGTGTTGTTTGCAGCCCATCCTCTGTTGAATGCAGCCACAATCATTTGGCCTGGGGCGGTAATCCATGGCAACTTAGTGCCGAGAGGGCCATATCCTTCGGCTTGGAAGCCTGAAGAAAGAGCAATGTCATTCAAAGAGCCACCGGTATAGGTGTAACCACTGCCTGTAGATGCAGCCCAACCCATCATCGAGCTATAGGAACCGATGGGAATAACATACGGACTGGTAGCATCATCAGAAATGGAACACAAGTTGTTGCCAGCCTCAAACGTATAAGTACTACCGTTGTAAGAAGCCGTTGCTCCATCGAAATAAGTGTAATTCTGCCCCCAAGTATCCAAGTCAACTGTCACGCCATTGTTCTTTGGATAATAGCTGACTCCAATCTTGTATTTACCAGTACGGGTTGTACCGCTTGTAGTATATGCCTTTTCCCAAAGATAATATACATTGGTGTAAATATAGTTCTTTCCTGTATTTTCATCTGTGTCAAAGAATGCACAAAGGAAACCATCTGTGCCATCTTCAGAAAGAGACTCGAAATAATTAGCTAAACCAGCATCATAGGTTACGTCAGGGTCATCCACTTGTTCGACACTGTATATTTTGTCACTTGTCATCTCGTCAGAAACCCACACAATACTATTGTTAGTGGTGTCAATAACATAGAACTTGGCAGCCAGCTCTATGCCTGGTGTTCGTGCATAGCAATAAGTTTGACCGTAGAGGGCTATATTGTTAAGTGTATAACTGCCAGAAGTGGTTCCATCATAGTAGGTGAGGTTCAATAGCGTCTGTCCAGGCGATGCTTTAGAAGCATTCTTATAGAAATAGACATTCTCACTACCATCATTACCGGCTGCCTGTACGATTACTTTGCCCTGACCAGACATGTATTGAGCATAGACATCATTCATGTATCCAGTTCCATCATGAGGTCCTGTTTGTGAACCAAGGCTGATGCTGATGACGCATGGTTTTCCCACCTGGTCGGCATACTGGCTGATTTTCTGCACGCAGGTTGCGATATTGATTTCGGACAACTGTCCTGCCAGACCGCAAAGTACGAGGTCGGCTTTGGGCGCCATACCACCATAAGTCCTTGAACCATTAGCAAAATTGCTGGTTGAGTTGTCGTAATAGTAGCCATTGAATGTGAAATTGGAGCCACCCGCGATACTTGAGGTGTGTGATCCATGATATTCATCGGCTGTGTCGTATGTGAGTGCTTCAATAGCACTTTGTGTGTCGTATTCCACCAATTGTTGTGAAGTGGTATTATAGACGATGGCCTTTTTAATACGTGTGTGTCCATTTTCGTCCTTGAACATCTGGTGGTCGAATTGAATGCCAGTGTCAATGATGCCAATGACGACACCCGTGCCATCGTATGCTTGAAGCAATCCTGCTGCTTGTGCATCAGAGGTGAAGTTGAGAACATCATCCACATTGGTGGCCTCACGACCATAATAGGTGTATTTCTTTAATTTTTTTGCTACTGACACTTTCTTGACGTTCTTGAGTGCAGCAACTTTCTCCAAAGCACTCACAGGGATGTTGGCTGTTACCAATCCATCGAATTTCGATATGATTTTCACGCCAAGAGCCTCGATGGCACTGTAGTTGTTGTCGGTCATGTCAATCCAGCACTGTGCCATTTTCACGCCATTGACTGTGAAGGGCTCAACAAAGGGCATGGCTTCTCCTGTATTTTCCGAATAGAATACCTTCTCAGTCTTTCCATTGACTGAGAATGTCTGTGTTTTGGTGGGCTGATGGCTCTTTGCAAAAGTATTTACCTTTTCAAAGGACATTTTGCCATCGCGGTCGGCGATAATCATTCTCGTGGCGGGGGTCAGTTTGCTTTTCTGAGCCCATGCGGGTGCGGAAAAGACCAACGTGACGGCCATGAGTGTCATCGCGAACTTGGTAAAGAATGATTTCATAAATTTTTGATTTATTATTGTTAATGTTTGATTTGCAGATTCTTCCACCTTATATATAAATATTATAGGTAATGGCATGATAGATGCTTTCCCACATTGACATGTATGCGGAAAATTGGTGCAAAGTTATTGAATATTTTTCTTTTTTCTTTCTGATTTAAGCCATTTTTTTATGAAATGTGACCAAAAAGTTGATTTTACTTTGATTTTTATACAAAAGTCCACTGTTTGATGACAGTTTGGATAATATATTTTTCACCTGCTACCAGAGTTTTCCTCCGTTGAGGTTAAAAAACTTGTGCCGGAATTATGGTAAAGTGTGGAATTTTGTCTAATTTTGCAGCCCAAACTTAAAATACTTGAGCTGATGCCCTATTTATTCACTTCCGAATCCGTGTCCGAGGGCCATCCCGACAAGGTGGCGGACCAGATATCCGACGCGCTGTTGGACCAGTTTTTAGCCTATGACCCCCATGCTCGCTGTGCCATCGAGACCTTTGTCACCACCGGCCAGGTGGTGATTATGGGCGAGGTGCACTCCGACGCCTATATCGACCTTGCGACCATCGCACGTAAGACCATCAACCGTATCGGCTACAACAAGTCGGAATACCAGTTCGACGGCAACTCGTGCGGCATACTGACCGCCATCCACGAGCAGAGCGGCGACATCAACCGTGGTGTGGACCGTGGCGACGCCGCTGAGCAGGGTGCCGGCGACCAGGGCATGATGTTCGGTTATGCCACCAACGAGACCGAGGAATACATGCCCGTGGCGCTCCATCTCGCCCACCTCATCATGCAGACCCTCGCCGAAATCCGCCGCGAGGGCAAGGAGATGACCTATCTCCGTCCCGATGCCAAGAGCCAGGTGACGGTGGAGTACAGCGACGACCATGTGCCGCAGCGCATCCACACCGTCGTCGTCTCCACACAGCACGACGAGTTCGACAGCGACGACGAGCGCATGCTCGCACAAATCAAGCACGACGTGGTGAATATCCTCATGCCCCGCGTGAAAAGCAAAATCCACAGTGCGAAGGTGCTCGCCCTTTTCGACGGCGACATCATCTATCACGTCAACCCCACAGGCAAGTTCGTCATCGGCGGCCCGCATGGCGACACCGGCCTGACAGGACGAAAGATTATCGTCGACACCTACGGCGGCAAGGGAGCACATGGCGGTGGAGCCTTCTCGGGGAAGGACTCAAGCAAGGTCGACAGGTCGGCAGCCTACATGGCACGATACATCGCCAAGAACATGGTGGCAGCCGGCGTGAGCGACGAAATCCTCGTGCAGCTGAGCTACGCCATCGGCATCGCCGAGCCTGTGAGCATCTATGTCAACACCTATGGGCGCTCGCATGTGGCGATGAGCGACGGCGAGATAGCCGAGCGCATCGGCAAGCTCTTCCTCCTGACGCCTAAGGCCATCGAGGAGCAGCTCCGCCTGCGCCAGCCGATGTATGTGGAGACCGCAGCCTATGGCCATATGGGACGTCACTGCGAGGTGAAGCGCAAGACCTTCACGAGCCATTACCATCCCACACTCACCCTCGACGTGGAACTCTTCACCTGGGAGAAACTCGACAAGGTGGATGAGATCCGCCAAGCCTTCCACCTGAAGTGAACGCCGACAGCCTCACCTATCTTGGTGTCGCGCCCCCCGACAGCCTGTCGCCGTGGCAGCTGCACACCTACGTCGATACGCTCGCCGTGGCCTACAACACCACGGGCAGCGTGCCGGCACCCGTGCCCTACAATGCCGGCTCCGACAATGTGGTGACCTGTGTGCTGCTCGCCTCCATCATCATCGCCCTCCTCTCCCTCGCCGCCTCCGCCAAGTTTATTGCCCGTATGAGCAAGAACTTCTTCTATGCCGAGAACGAGTACACCTCCACGGTGCCCGACACCACCAGCGAGCTCACCCATCAGGCCATCCTTGTCGTGCTCACCTGCGTGGCGGCATCCACACTGGCCTTCTGCTACACCATCTATGGCGGTTACGGCGAACTGCCGTCGGCGGGCAAGCATCTCGTCCTGCTCGTCTTTTTCGCTGCCGCCGTGGGCTACCTTCTGCTCAAAGGGGGGCTTTACCAATTGGTCAACTGGGTGTTCTTCGATAGGAAAAAAATCGAACAATGGAACAAGTCGCAACTGTTCCTCACAGCCATGGAGGGCGTTGCACTCGCGCCACTTGTGCTCTTGTTGGTCTTTGGCGAACTTCCCCTCCGCCACACCCTGATAGGCCTCGCTGCTGTCGTCTTTTTGGTCAAAATTCTTACTTTTTACAAAGGGTACGTTATCTTTTTCCGCCGTTTCGGGGCATTTTTGCAAAATATTTTGTACTTTTGTGCGCTCGAAATGATACCTTTGGCCGTTTTGGTCGGCCTTTTGGAGGCATTCAACGCTCATTTGATAATCAATTTTTAATACATTTGTAATGCTAAAGAAGATACTCGTGTCGCAGCCCCGTCCGACGAGTGACAAGTCGCCCTATTTCGACATTGCCAATGAATATGGTGTGGAATTGGTTTTCCGCCCGTTTATCAAGGTTGAAGGGCTGACAGCAAAGGAGTTCCGCCAGCAGAAGGTGAATTTGCTCAGCTACACAGCCATCGTGTTCACCTCGAAGCATGCCATCGACCATTTCTTCACACTTGCCAAGGAGATGCGTGTCACCATCCCTGAGACGATGAAGTATTTCTGCGTCGCAGAGACCATCGCACTCTATATCCAGAAATATGTACAGTACCGCAAGCGCAAAGTGTTCTATGGCACGACTGGAAAGATTGCTGATTTGGTACCGCTGATGGTGAAGCATAAGAGCGAGCGATACTTGGTGCCGATGAGCGATGTTGGTATCTCGAATGTTCAGGAAATGCTAGATTCGAAGAAGCTCGACCACACGGAGTGTGTGATGTATCGCACGGTGAGCGATGACTTTACTCCCGAGGAGGTGGCGGCTTTCGACTACGACATGCTCATCTTCTTCAGTCCTGCCGGTATCGATGCGCTGACGAAGAACTTCCCCGACTTTGTACAGGGCGACATCCGCATTGCAGCCTTCGGCCCCGCCACGGCAAAGGAAGTGACCGACCGTGGACTTCGCCTCGACCTCAAGGCTCCTTCTCCCGAGTTCCCCTCGATGACCGGTGCCCTTCGCGACTACCTGAAGCGTAGCAACAGCTGACGCCATGTGCGAGTTGCGCCATACCCTCTCGAAGAAGGAGCGCGTCACGGGCAAGCGCCTCGTCGACCACCTCTTCGGCGGCGGTGTGAGCCGTTCCATGTCGTCGTATCCCCTGCGTGCCGTCTATTGCCTCGTCGAAGGGGGTGAGGTGCCCGTAAGGATGCTGGTGAGCGTGCCCAAGCGCTGTTTCAAGCGCGCCGTGCACCGCAACCGAATCAAGCGACAGGTGCGAGAGGCCTTCCGGCTATGCAAGCACTTGCTCGATGCACCCATGTCGGCACTCCCCGGCCAGACGCTCGCCGTGGCATTCGTATGGCTCGACGACCATCAGCGCGACACCGACGAGGTGGCACGACGAGTGAAAAACCTGCTCACACGTATCGCCGAGAAACTATGAGCGTAATCCGCTGGTTGATGCACTGGCTCTCACGGGCCATTGTGGCGGTGCTGCTTCTGCCCATCGCCTTTTACCAGAAGTGCATCAGTCCCTTCACACCGCCCTCATGCCGATACACACCCACCTGCTCGGAATATGCCCGACAGGCTCTGAAAAAGCACGGACCCATCAAGGGACTCTATCTCGCGGTCAAGCGCATCCTCAGATGCAACCCGTGGGGAGGAAGCGGGTACGACCCCGTGCCTTAGGATAATCAGAAAAGGTAACGGCGGATACAAAAACATACACGATTTCAACAAAAAACAATTATAATAAAAATGATAAAGAACTTTGTAGAAGAACTGAGATGGCGTGGCATGCTGGCACAGATGATGCCGGGCACCGAGGAATTTCTCAACAGCGGCACCGCCACAGCATACCTGGGCACAGACCCCACGGCCGACAGCCTTCATATCGGACATCTTTGTGGCATCATGATGCTCCGCCACCTTCAGCGCTGCGGACACAAACCCATCATCCTCGTCGGAGGAGCAACGGGCATGATTGGCGACCCATCGGGAAAAAGCCAGGAGCGCAACCTGCTCGACGCCGAAACCCTTTACCACAACCAGGAGTGCATCAAGCGCCAGGTGGCCAAGTTCCTCGACTTCACAGAGGAAGGGCCCAACTGTGCTGAAATGGTGAACAACTACGACTGGATGAAGGACTTCTCGTTCCTCGACTTTGCCCGCGAGGTGGGCAAGCACATCACCGTCAACTACATGATGG
>CAMHEL010000088.1 GCA_946184125.1 uncultured Prevotellaceae bacterium | reverse complement strand
ATTGAAGATTTTTTCGGCTGCGCCGATTGAAGATTGAAAATTGAAAATTGACAATTGACAATCGAAGTCAATCAAGGGGGCAGGGTCAATCAAGGGGACAGGTTTTGATGGAATTTGAGAATTCCGTCAAGACCCTGTCCCCTTGATTGACGTTATAATCTTTCGAACTCATCGTGTAGAGACACTATGCATGGTGCCTCCGAAATCTCACCCCGGCCCAGTCTTAGACAAGCTAAGAACCTACAATTGATTTCGAAAATTATCCCTCCGAACCAACGACGGCCTGAAAGGCCAATGATCTCTCAGCCCAGGGCAACGCCCTGGGGTTTAATTCGAAGGCAAAACAATCGCCCTGAAAATCGCGATTAAGCGAGAGTAAAAACAAGCTTGGTTGAGTTTTTCCGAGTGAGAGCGATTTATCTAAAGGGCATAAGCAATTGATTATAAGGCTTTTGCCACTTCAGAGCGAGATAATGGTCAATAAGGGGGACAGGACGCAGAGTGGATGCACCCAAGGACAAGGTGGCCCCCAATGCGCTGAAAGCGCGTTACAAGAATGGAAAGTTGCTCACGCTCGGCATACTGAAAAAAATATTTCGTCTGCCCTCGCTTAATCGCAACATTATGCTTCGTGTTGCTCCTTTTTGTATCCTCATTGATGGCGTTATAGACGAAATATAACGGGAGATGACTGATATTTGCTTTTTTTATGTATTTTTGCACCACATTCTCTTCCCTCGAAGACGAGAAGAGGGGGAGCACTGTTTAAGAACAAACTTGAATTGATAGGATAAAAATGAAAAAAGCATTGTTTTTGTTGTCACTGCTTGTTTGCTGGACACTCCAGTCGGCAGCACAGGTTGAAGGAACGCCAGTCAAGGTGAAGGGACAGGGTGTCTATTGTGGCGAAGTCGAGATGGACGTCACACAAGGAGCCGACGGCAAGTATTATCTTTACGATAGCAAGCGCAAAATCTGTACGCTGATAGGCGCATCGCTCCCCTCGCTCGATGAACTGGCTGCTAATGGCACACTTCGCGACTTAATCCATACGGAAGATGACGCACCTGCGGATGACGAGGAATATATCCAGGAAGTACTCGATGCCTATAAGACTTTCGACACCACCGACTACCTGAAGACTGGAGAAGTGGCAAATAGTACGTCCGAATTCTATGCCTATCAGTTGAAGAGCATCACCATTGAACAACTGACGAAAGACGGGCAAGACTGCATACCTACAGAAGAATCGCCTGCCGTCATGCGTATAGCCCTCTATTACAGACAGACCAAATGGACTCCTTTTTATGAGCAGTTATTACCCGATGAAGATGGAGCCCCCGTTGTTCTCGACGAAGACGAGGCCGGTCAGACACGTGCCGCCATTCCTGTTGAGGGTGCCACGCTGGAAATAAACATCATTGATGAGGAGAGTGAAAAAATGCCCGTCTTATTCAAGGCCTTCTTCGTGCCCGATGCGAGTGGTGTAACCCATATCGATGCTGATGGCATAAAAGCAACCATCACGTACGAGAAAGGAGGGTCACCCCTGGTGGATGCCCATTGGGGAATGATGCAAGTTTACGATTTCTATAAGAATGTTCTGGGACGCGACAGTTACGACGATAAAGGGGCAACAATCTATAACATCATCTATACCCTCGGCTATTCTTCCGGCAAAGACGGAATGGACTTCGATGACCCCATGCCGCGTTTCCTGTACAATCTGGCTCAGGTCGGTGCAGAGGCAAGGAGCGATTGGAATCCGCCGGTGATGATTTATGGCTTGGGAGGACAGAGCATCGACTTTAATATGGAGGGGGGGATGGGACCTTACATGCGGGCATTTGCAGAACTGTCGATAATGTGCCATGAGTTCACCCATATCGTTACGAAGAACACCGCTCAACTTTCGAGCAGTGTTCCTTCTGAGGGCGGTGCCATCAACGAGTCTTTTTCTGATATCATGGCAGTCAGCCTGATGAAGAACGACACTTACGGGTACGGTTCACAGTCTCCATGGATTGTGGGAGGTCAGGGTCTGATAATCGGAAAGGACAACTTACGCAATCTTGAGAATCCGAAATTATCGGGAGATTTTCCCCAACCCGACACCTATCTTGGGGAGAACTGGAATAAATCAGATAAATACGCGATGATGGGCGTTCAAAATAAGTTCTACTATCTGCTCTGTGAAGGTGGTAAAGGAACCAACGACAACGGTGACAGTTACGACATGACAGGTATCGGCATCGACAAAGGGACACAGATAGCCTATCTGACACTGACAAAATACTGTTCGTCAGAAACCGACTTCTCGACCATCAGCGAGTGTTGGCAACAAGCATCCGAGGAGTTGTACGGCAAAGGCAGCGCCGAGACACAAGCCGTCATCAGAGCATGGGCAGCCGTAGGCATCGGCAACGCCGACGACACAGGCATTGAGGAGATAAGCGGATTGCCGACCGCACCTGCAGTTTATTACGACCTGCAAGGCCGTGTATTGCAAACTCATCCTTCAAAGGGAATCTACATCAAGAAGTCCGGCAAAGGACACGCGCAAGTCAAGAAAGTCATCACACTATAATCATTTATTCCCAAAACATACCGACAGTTTCACTTCCTGCATCACGTTCCGCTTTCCGCGGAGATACCCCGAGAGTTGCTTGATCTGGTCTTTCGAACCACGGGCACCGGAGTCGGGCATCATGAACACGGCATTGAAACCTTGGTCTGCCTCTGTCATTTTTATGCTACGCATGAAGTTGCTCACGCTCGGCATACTGAAAATAATTTTTCGTCTACTTCAATAATCTTTAACCCCCTTCTGTCCCCCCGTTATCGGGGGACAGAAATGCTTAATCCCCGAAGGGAAGTGAAAGCGGTGTGTCCGTTGCCGTGATACGGAACGTATGACAGCAACGGACACATGGCCAAAATCCCCCAACCTCCAAATCTCATACTTTTTCCTTTCATCCTTCAAAAATACACCTTCATCACTCCCAGCCCCCCTTTCGTCAAAAACCCTTTTTTAGCAATGGCAGTGTTGTAGTTTTTTCCTAAATTTGTGAGGAATTTATGAAGAAAATAATTTAGGGACACCCGCGCGTATGACCCTATGATGGAAAAAACTCTCAAACACTAAAAGCTAAAAACGATATAAAAACGGAACACATTCTTAACCTTCTTCCTCCACCTCACGACCACGACAAATGGGCGCGAAGTGGAGGCATAGCTTGAATCAATCACAAAAAAACATACAGCTTATGAGAAAACTATCCCCTCCACGCATGCTATTGGCCTCTTTGGCATTGTGTCTGGCCACAACCGCCTATAGCTCTGAAAGTACCATCCGCCACGCGAAGAGCCTGAAACCCGGCGACGAGGTAGAGATTGTCAACCCTGAGTTCGACAACGGCTACTTTGGCTGGGAATATGAGGGCAACTTGTTTGGTCAAGGAACCAGCAACTTGTTCGGCAATAATTGTGCTCGAATGTGGGAGCCCCATATCCTGAAGCAGACGGTCACCGGGCTGCCCGACGGCACCTACTTGATGCAAGTCTGTGCCTTTGATGCCAACAACTGGGACGGCAACGGGCAACTGAGCAACTTCGTCTTTCTGAATGACGCCTATATGCCGATGAAGCATGCCAACGACGATGCCGTTGGCTACCGCAACATCTACCTCAGCAGCGACGGGCAGAGCACCAACACCAACTACCGCCATTCAAGCGACGGACGCTTTGTGCCTACCTACCAGTTGGAATGGAACGAAGCCCTCGCAATGGCCGAACATCTCTATGTGAACAGCGTCGTGGCCACTGTCACCAATGGCGAGGCCACCTTCGGGCTTGAGGTCAACCGCTCCACAATCGTACCCTGCGACCATTTCCGGCTCGTCTATCTCTCCAACGAGACCGACATCAGTGCTGCAGCGGGTGTGCTTCTCGCCCGCGAACAAACCACCAAAGCCTATCAGAAACGGCTCGACGCACTGCGGACAGGACTCAACACCCTGCTGGCAAACGGCAAGCCCCACGCCCCGCAGGCCGTCGCCGAGGCCAGGGCGTTTCTTGCCGTCGACACTTATGCTCAGGATGCGGAACTCATCGATGCCATCGTCCACGCTGAGCACTTGCAGCAACGTTTAGAACAGCCCTTCTATGAACTGACGCTCAGCGCGCCCGGCACACTGTCGAGCCTCATCGAGGCACAGGGCATCCAGGCCACCGATGCCATCGCCCTGAAACTCAACGGCACGCCCAATGCCGATGACTTCGCCGCGCTGAAGACATTGACAAGCCTGAATGAGATGGACCTCAGTGGAGCCACTGTCACCGCCCTGCCAGCCAACCAGTTTGAAGGGTGGCGACGTCTGACGTGGCTGACACTGCCTAATGGGTTGCAGTCCATCGGAGACAACGCTTTCCGCGAGTGCTTCCGCCTGTTTGACGTATCGCTGCCCGCCACGCTCCGCAGCATGGGTAATTATGCCTTCTACTACTGCTACAGTCTCCGTCGGGCCGTCATTCCCGAGGGGGCTATGGCCGGCTTATGGAGTTTTGCCCATTCCGGCATCCGCTCCCTCGTGCTGCCGGCGTCGATGAAAGGCGTTCCGAGGGGAATGTGTACCGGTTGCCTTGACTTGACCGACATCCAGTTCAATGGTCAGGCCCTCATTGGCAGCAATGCCTTCGAGGAATGCCACCAGCTGAAGCAAGTCAACCTGCCCGAGGGACTGAGGTGGATGGACAACCAATGTTTCCGCTACTGCACCGGCCTCACCCGCATCACGCTTCCCAGTACACTGCAATATATGGTGACACCCTTCTACAATTGTACGGATTTGAGAGAGGTTGTCTGCCTGTCCATGACCCCGCCCCTTCTGCCATACAGGCTTCACGGCGACTCTCCAGACGAGGGCACGACCCTACGTGTGCCAAATATCTCGTTGGCAACCTATCAGGAGTCGCCCTACTGGAAGGAATTCAACATAGAAGGTATTGACATCCTGCCGCCTACCATCAATGTCATTGCATCCACCACTATTGACACGAGCAACGGACTGCCTGCCGACTACAAGCCCGATGTCTATTTGGGTGTCGTCAACAGGCTCTTCAGGTCCAGCCAAGGTCTTGAATTCAACAACGGCAAGCTCACCGTTGAAGGAACGACGATGCTCTCCACCCGCCATTACACGCAAATTTATGACAACTACTCCAGCCTGAATTCCAATCCGCAAAACACCTATTACGCCTCGCTGCTCGTCAACGGGCAGATGCGGGCCGACGAGGTAACCATCGACCTGCACCTCTATCCCAACAGTTGGCAATTCCTTTCCTTCCCCTTTGACGTGCGCCTGGGCGACCTCGACATCCTCGTCAAAGACAAGCACCAGCACTTCGGCGACGTGCCACTCGTCATCTACGGCCATGACGGAGCGAAGCGAAGTGAGGGCAAATACGGCGAGACATGGGTGCGCATGACTGCCGACAGCACCCTGCATGCCGGACAGGGCTACATCTGGAGAACGCCTCTCGAAATGGCTCCTGCCGAGGCTGATACGCTCAGCAACCGCATCTATGTAAACGCCGCACAGAATGCCACAAAGCCGCTGTTCTTCCGCAACGGCAGCGTGGAGGTCAAACTCCAGAAATACTACTCCGAGTTTGCCCACAACCGCTCATGGAACTTCATCGGCAACCCCTATCCCTGCTACTTCGACATTGGGTATATGGAGACGACGGCACCCATCATCGTCTGGGAAACCAACAGTTATGGTGGATTCTACCGTACTTACTCACCTATTGACGACCTTTACCAGCTGCATCCAGGCCAGGCGTTCTTCATCCAGCGCCCGCTCGACCATGAGTCAGTCATTTTCAACTGCGAGGGACGCAGGAATGTTTGCGACTTCACACTCACGGCCAATACCCGTGCCGCCAAGGCACGCGCTGCGGAACCGTCAAGGCAGGTGTTCAACCTCCTGCTGAAGACCTCCCCCGGCATCGCCGATGAGGAAGAGACCATCCTCGACCATGCCCGCTTCGTCGTCAACGAGGCCGCCTTGCCCGACTACGAGATCGGGCGCGATGCCACCAAATTTTTTGCCGACGATGCCGCTACTGCCGAACTATACACCGTGGCCGATGGCGTATGCTATTCCATCAACGAGCGCCCGTCAGGCGACGGCATCATTCGCCTCGGCCTGAAGGTGGCAAAAGAGGGCACCTATGGCATCAGCCTCCCAGCCCTTGCCGACGACCTCTCGCCTCTCAGCGTCATCCTCGTCGATGGCGAGACGGGTATCGAGACAGACCTCACCGCCGAAGGCTATACCTTCCATGCTGCTGCCGGCACCATCGACGACCGCTTCCTCATCCGCCTCGGCGGCATCACACAGGTCGGCACTGTTGCAGCCTCGCAACAACCACAAGAGGAAAGGTTCTACGACCTGCAAGGCCGCCGCGTCAGCAACCCGCAGCCGGGTCTCTACATCAGAAACAACAAAGTAGTCATCATCAAATAAGCAAGCACCATGAGAAAACTATCATATATCGCCATCCTGCTGCTTTGCCAGCTGTCTGCCATCGCCCAGACCGCCGAAACCAAATACACACTGACCATCCAGTCGGAGCCAGAAAACTCCTTTTACCTGAGATATTCCATTTACAGGCCCAATCAGTCAGGAGGTGGCTACTGGGACTCTTCCGACAACTCCCAACCCAGTTGGAAGCTCAAGGTGGCTCCCGGCCAGCAAGTGAAGTTGACTGCCACACTCCGTAATGGCTTTAAGTTTGTCAACATACAATCGGCAGACACCATCATGCCCAGCACCAACTACGCGCTCGCCCGTTACGAAACGGAGTTCACCATGCCCGACCACGATGCGATGGTAACTGCCGTAGCCAAATACGACCCCGACCTGCCCGGTCTGCCAGGCGAACACGACTGGGATGAAGCCACGGGCACGCTGCTCGTCACATCTTTCACGCCCGACAATCTGATCACTGCCATTGAAGATGCCATCAAGGACGATAATGGCTATGCCGACAAGTCCAAGGTGAAACGTCTCACCGTGGTGGGGATGGCCACCAACAACGACCTGACGAGCACGAATACGCTCCGCAGTCTGGAGTATCTCGACCTCAGCCGAACCGACGGCATCAGCGAGGTGTCGTCATATACGTTCAGAAACAGACCTGCACTGAAGACCATCCTCCTGCCAGCCTCCATCACAGTGATAAGAGGAGGTGCATTCGACGGTTGCACTTCCTTGGAGAATTTCACTTGCCATGCCACAACACCGCCAACACTGGAGAAGACAGAATACGACAACAAATATCCATTTGACGACCTGTCGTCATCGCTCACCGTCTATGTGCCCGCCGAGTCGCTGCCCCTCTATACCAATGCCGAGGGCTGGAAAGGCCTCAACCTCATGCCCATCATCCAGGGCGTTCACTCGCTGACGGTGAACATGCCCGCTGGCGCTGACATGCAACAGCTGAAGGACCTGAAGTTGGAGCTGGCCAACACAAAGACCGGCCAGACCCGCCGCTACGTGCTGACCAACCGTACGCAGTACACCTTCACCAACCTCATCGAGGGCAGCCAGTATCATGTTTATCTCAAAAACGCACGCGAAGATGTCCTTGGCACCATCACCGATGTGGAGATCGACAAGCAGGACGTGCAGGTCACCTTCGCCGACCTGAAGTCTCTGCGCGACATCACCATCCAACTCTTTACTCCTGAAAGCACCACGCCCATTGAGGAGTCCATGGCAGACATTACCTGGACCGATGCCGTAGGCAACTTCCTTGCCAAAGGAACCACCCTCACCGGTCAGGCTGACGGTGCGAAGGTCATCGCCAAGGTGAAGCTCGGCGAAACCCTCGGCACACAGTACTTGCAACCTGCTGACACGCTGTTCGCCGTATGCCAAAGCTCTGCTTTGGCTCTCACCCTCGCCCCTCTGCCACAGACCACCCTCAACGGCATCGTCACCGCCGCTGCCACCGGCCTTCCCATCCGTGGGGCCAATGTCGCCGTGACGCAGTTGCTGAACGGCCTCTATCCTATGACTACGAGCACAACCACCGACGCACAGGGTCGCTGGACGCTCGCTGCCTACGCCACGGTTGATGGTGAATTGCAAGCCCCGGCGGAAGTCAACGTCCAGGCCACCGGCTACGTCCCGCAGAACATCTCCCCCACCCCATCCAGAGAGGTTCAAACAACCTTGAGCGACCTCGTCGGCACCACCATCAACCTCGACCTGAGCTATCGCCCCGCCGTGCGCTCGGATGAGCAGCCCACCGACGGCGACTTCTCAGGTTGGGCCGACATCAACTACACGGTCTATGACAAGAGTCACGGCCGGGAGTTGACCAACATCCAAGTACAGGGTGGCAGATTAGTGCTGCAAGACCAGGAATTAGGCGAGGGCACGCGCCTGCGCGTCACTGCCAAGAGCATCAACGGACTGTTTGCTGATGCTGTCGCCACCTGCACCGTCAGTGCCGACGGCACGGCAACGGCTACGCTGCCCCTTGTGCAACTTGGCCAACTGAGAGCCACCTTCAGTCAGACCGACAATACCGATGTCGTGGGCATGCTCTATGATGCCGACGGACAACTGCAGACCAGCGGTTACTACAGCAAGTCGGGCGAGGGCTACCCCACACTCACCCTCGACAATATAGCTGATGGTCGCTACACACTGGTCACCATGGGCGAGAGCCGACTCTTCAACGGCGTGAACACGCTCGGCGGTCTCACTGAGATGCGCCTGGTAGAAGGCCGCGACTATATCAGCAACGATGTCAACTTCCAGGCTGGGCGCATAGACAGCCTGCACAACCAGAAGGTGCCGATGCTCGACGAGTCGGTGTTTTATTGGACGACGGAGAACACCACCTTCACGGTCAACAAGTCGGATGTCACCGTTGGAAACTATCTCACCCTGCGCACAGTGCTTGACTTCAAGTCGGGCTTTGACATCAACGGCCTCAAGTTGCGCTACGATTTGCCTGAGGGTTGCGAACTTGTTGAAGGCTCGGTCATGGTGGGCAACGCGCTTGGCTCCTACAGTTTGGAAGGAAACCGCGTCGTCGTGCCGCTCAAGAACAGGGGTGACCAGGTGCGCTTCTGCGTCATACCTGCCAATGAGGGTCGTCACGAGGTAACGGCGAGCGTCAGCTTCAACACCAACAGGAACGACATCGTGCAGCCCTTGGGCGCTGTCGGCTTCAATGCTGATGCGCTGAGCATCAACATGCCTGAGGTGACATCAGGACATCAGACACTGCCTGTCAGTGGCATCGCCATGGCAGGCTCACAGGTGCAGGTCTATGATGGCGACGTGCTCATCGGCCAGACCGAGGCAGGCCCGGCAGGAAACTGGACGGCAAGATGTCTGCTCCACCATCCATATAACCTGAGCCGTCATGAGGTTCATGCCGTTGTCACTACCGCCGACGGCATCACCATGCAGACAGGAACCAAGACGGTGACCGTGGAGCAGGGAACACTGGCGCCCGTGGTCACCATGAGTTTCGGAAATATATCGCATTCCCTACAGTCTAATGTGAAATGGGACTTCCGCGACACCTCTGTCACGCCGTCTTCATACGCGACAGACGCTTCAGCGGTTTTCACATTCTATATTGACTTCATGGTTGACAACAAGCCTGTCAACGACACGACAAAGATTTCAAATGTCACCCTCTATGTGCTGCTCAGCAACAACGACTTTGTGGAACTGAAAGCCAGATACCACGAAGGGATGAACAAATGGGTGGCTCAGTCCGATGGTGAGTTCGGTTTTGGCAACCTGCCCGAAAACGTCTGTGTGGACTATGTGTATGACGCCCCCGTGATGGCCGACCGCGAACAGATGGATGACATGCTCGCCGACAAGGAGCAGTCGGAAACCGAGACGCAACAGTTGGTAAAGGAAATCTACGCTCTGCCCAACGAGAAGGTAGTTCTCGAAAACCAGCCCATTTATGACGAACTGGAACGGCTGTTGTCAATAGCGAACCCCGACGAGGCCACTTTGGTGCGTATTGAAAGCCTCATCAACATCCTGACCCAAGACGTCGGAGAGGTGTCGGAGGAGCCTTCAGGCATTGGCCATGCCGGCTCTCTGTCTGAAGGGTTCGATGCCTGGTTGCAGCAGTGGCGCGACGGGATGCTCGAACAACTTTCCATCGCCATTTACCCTGATACCATTGCCCACACAGGGCAAGACATAGAAGATCAGTTTGATGTCCCAATGGATAACGGCGTTGTTCACTTCACATCAAAGAAAGTGAACGTCGTCGAAGAACAGGCATTACTCCGTGAGGGCTATAGCAAGATGGACATGACCGACGGCACAGCCATCTACATGTTGCAAAACACCAACAAGGAGAGCTATATCGACACCCGCAGCCGGATGCAGTACACCTTCGAGTGGCAGGAGGGGGCTACGGCAAACAGCAACTCTTTCGGTGCCCGCTTGCAAAGATTATCCCAGAAGGCAGCATTGAGCGTGGACTCCATTTTCGACAGAACGGAGAAGGCAAAATTCAAGAAAATAACCTTCCAACTTTATGACATAGAGAAAAACAGCCCCTTGCATACTATAGAGGGGCTGGCCACCGAGGCTTATCTGGGACAAGCCAGGACACTATGCAGAGAACTGGCCATCAGCAGCAACAACCTCTATAGCAGTGGCCTCAAGATTATTACCAAGCAGGTAATAGACATCTACGAGTACTATACCGACAGTATCAGCAAAAGGTATCACGATGCTCATCAAAGCAATTCAGATGCCAAGTCCGAACTGTCGTTCCTCAACAAAAAGTACTCGCCGTGGTACAAATACAAGGATGAAGAAGAGAGACAAGATATTGGACAGAAGAAATTATTATATAATCGGATTCTGTTAGAAACAGATACGATAATGAAGAAATGTGAAGAACAGGCAAAGGAGACAGAGAAAGCTTTTAATACCATTTATCCCATCTTGAGAGGCCTGCCCCGCCAACTGGGAGCCTCAGAGAGGGAATTCTGGGTTTACAGCAAGGCGATGGTATTTGAAGACACACCGCTTGGAGTGCTCTTGCAGCTATACTGGTGCTTTTACCAGGCCATGGACGTTTACAAAGACCTTTCAGAATGGCGGGAAACCTATCTTGCCATCAGGGCAAAACTGCCGTGCGATGGTAACGAAGCAGAAGCCAGAAAGCTTTACAATGAGACATTAGAGGCCATCATATCTAACGGAAAGGAGGAAGTCCGCGATGTGCGATACCACGCAGGCAAAGTGAATTATGCTGGACTATACGAAAACAACTACGAACTTTGTCCACATGATACAGTGCCGTTGTCATGGTTTGTTACCAGTTGGGTAAAGCGTTATCAACCCCTCATCCATTCCATACATGAAGATTTCAGGCATGGTCTGCCCGAGACTGTTCCTTTTTGGTATCATAGTGAGCAGGCGCAGCTGAGCAAGTCGAAAAATCAGCGGAAGAGTCTCGACAAACGCATAAGAAACCTGAAATGCAACAAGAAGCCAAAAGACAATGACAATCCGACTCCTCCTACCTATACACCCACCTGGCTCCAACCAATGAGGTCGTATGGCACGCTCGACCCCTCGGGCTACGTCTATGAGGCTGTCTCGTCGAACCGACTGGAGGGTGTCCGCACTACTTGTTACTATAAGGAAACCAAGGAGGACATGTATGGCGACCTGCACGAGAATGTCGTCCTCTGGGATGCTGAGAATTACGCGCAGGAGAACCCGCTCTTCACTGATGCCGAGGGCATGTACCGCTGGGATGTGCCGCAAGGTCTCTGGCAGGTGAAGTATGAGAAGGAGGGTTATGAGACCACCTACTCGGAATGGCTCCCCGTGCCGCCGCCACAACTGGAGGTGAACATCGGCATGACGCAACTGCGCCAGCCCGCCGTGCAGCATGTGAAGGCCTGCACCGACGGCATCGACATCACTTTCGACAAGTACATGCGCCCAAAGACGCTGAACTCAACGAACATCCTCGTGACCAAGAACGGCCAGGCCGTCGGCGGCAAGATAGAACTGCTCAATGCCGACAGCGGCTACCAGACGCCTGACTCCGTCTATGTCTCGAAGGTGCGATTCACTCCTGCCACGCCGCTGACACTCAACGACAAGGTGCAGCTGACCGTCCGCCGACAGGTGGAGAGCTATGCCGGCCTGCAGATGGAGCAGGACTTCACGCAGCAGTTTGATGTCGAACAGCGCATCACGGCCATCGTGGCCGATTCCCTGCTCTACATGTCGGAGGGCGGCAGCCAGACGCTCACGGTCAGGGTTCTCCCGGCAGAAGCCGCCAAGGGGAAGCAACTGAAGGCCGTCTCGTTCAACAAAGACGTGGTGACCGTTAGGAACAATTCCCCGGTAGTCACACTCGACCAAAACGGCAGTGCCACACTGGACGTTTTCGCCGCCAGTCTCGGTTCAAGTGTTCTCAAGTTCTGTCTGACGGATGATGAAGATCTGCAAGCCACCACCCTCGTCATCGTGCGCGACCCCGCCACGATGTATGTCCAAACGCCGAAGGCCTCGCGTATGAGCGGCACGGAGATTTATCGTGGAGCAGAAATCAAACTGACCTGTGCCACCACCGGAGCCACCATACTCTATACGCTTGACGGCTCATGCCCATGCGAACCGCAGAGTGGCAGCGTGATGACCTATACGGGTCCCATCACCGCCATAGGCAACGAGATGGTCATCAAGGCGATGGCCGTGGCCAACGGCATGGCTGAGAGCGACGTGGCTGAATTCCACTTCAAGGTGATTGACAATATAGTGGGTATCGAGGCTCCATCGGTTACCGACGATGTACCCGCCAGCGTCGCGGCCTACTACCGCCTCGACGGGCGCCGCATCAGCACGCCCGAGCGTGGCTTGAACATCGTGCGCTATACTGATGGCACCACCAAGGTGGTTGTGGTGAAATAAGTTTCAAGCGCCGGATAGTGAAAAGGAGAAATGATGGGAAAGACTTCCCATCATTTCTACTTTTAAGATTGTAAATTGAGCCCTCTTGATTCCTATTTCTCCCTCTGTAGCAACGACGGCCTGAAGGGCTAACCCAAACTAATGTCCTACAATTGATTTCGAAAAGAATCCCTCTGAACCAACGGCGGCCTGAAAGGCCAATGAGCTCTCAGCCCAGGGCGTTGCCCTGGGTTTTAATTCGCGCACTAACTTTTCGCCCTGCAAGGGCATAAGCGTGTGATTATTTGAATTGGTTGCTGTCTCGGTATTGTTTTGCGGTCATTCCTGCTACGCGCTTGAAATAGCGGTAGAAGGATGTGGGTTCGGAGAAACCGAGCAAGTAGGCTGTTTCCTGAAGCGTCGATGTGGCACCAATCTCAATGAGCCGCTTCGCCTGTGCTGTCACGTATTGTTCTATCCATTCGCCGGGAGAGAGACCGCCCGTAGCAGCGCGTATGACTTTGTTCAGATGCTTAGGGGTGAGGTTCAGCAGACTGGCGTAGAACTTCACCTCTCGTGACTTCCGATAGTTGTTTACCACCAAATCACAAAATCTGCTGTATATCTCCACATGGCGGTTCTTCATCCATTGCCTGTCTTGTTCGCGGCGGTAGCTATTGAGCAATTCATACCCTACAGCCAACTGCGCCAACAGGGCCTGTTACGGCAAGCCCGACAGGGGCATATTTATCGAAAACGGCAAGAAGATAGTCAAATAAACAGATTATTTTTTCTACTTGAAAGCGCAGCATCTATGCTCATCACATAGATGCTGCGTTTTTTTATTTTCGCGTTTGGCGGTTCCCTGCCCATTCCGCACATGAGCCAGAAAAAATGGAACGAAAACCATCCTTCCGAGTCATCACTTCAGGACTCAGCGTGCATTCGAACTCATCGTGCAGAGACAACATGTATGGTGTCTCCAAATCCAACAAAGATTATCCTTTCGAACTTATTTGTAGTCAATTTAATCATCAATCAAGGGGAAAACTCAATGCCCTATATTTCGGGCCACCGTGGGGCGCAGCGTTAGGTCGCCCGCCAAGAGTTCTGCCTGCCAAGAGTTTCGAGAACCAGCGAACTAACGTCTAAACTCCTAAACTCCTAAACTTCCAAACTCCCTCAAAATCTCCAAATCTCCCAAACTCCCTCAAAAACTCAAAAAACTCCCAAACTCCAATCAACTCCAAATGTCTATTTTGCGACGGGGCGTACAGGGCGCCCATAGCAGCGGTAGCCGTAGTCGGTTTCCACTGAGGCGCTATTGAAGTAGAGAATGCCCCCGTAGTTGGAGTCGTCTTCGTTTGATGTCCCCGACCAGTTCTCGCCATAGGCGCTAGCGTCGTCATAGAATGACCCATGGCGTAATCCTGCTGCCGGCAGGAAGATGCTGCTGCCATTGGGGCCAGTGAACTTGTAGCCGTCCACACCGTTCATCGTCGTCCAAATGTAGGTGCAGTGGTCGAACAACTCCTTGTGCTGTTCATTGGTGGGCATCTGCCATGCACCGCCCCACTTCACATGGGCAACGTCGTACTGAGTGCCAGAAATGCTGGGGCCGAGGTCGATGCAAGTGTCATAGCTGCCGTCGCAGTGGATGTAGGTATTCCAGGAATAGATGGTTTTCGTTTCCGTCTCGCCCCAGGCGTAGTAGCCGCCGTAGTTGGTCGGGCTTTGCCGTTCTGGGTGGTCGGTATCCACATTGCAGCAGGCCCATTTCGTACCGCTTGTCAGACCTAAATCAATCATGTGGGGGTGGTTGCCGTCCGGACAGGAGAGTTCGGGCAATAATGCTGCCTTCACGGTCACCTCAATGGTGCCCTTCTCGCCACTCTGCGTGTCGGTCACCGTGATAGTGGCGGTGCCGGCATCAATGGCGGTGATGGTGATGGTTCTGCCCTCCAGATCTGCCACTGCCACATTCTCGTCGCTGCTCTCCACGCTGAAGCTGCCACTCCCGGTGTAAATCTCGGCCGTGTCTTCGTCGCCTACGACAAGGGATAACGCCGAAGGGGAAATCTCGAGAGGGCGGGCGTTCACCTTGACGGCAATCTCGATGGAGCGTGAAGTCTGCACATCGTTGACGATGACTGTGGTCTCACCGCCGTTTCTGGCGGTGAGGGTGATTGTCGTGCCATTCAGCGTGGCCTCCACAATACTGGTATTTGACGAGGAAACAGCGTAACTGTTGTAGCCACCGAAAATCTCCACCTGATTTGTCCCGCCGGGAGACATGGTGACCATCGTCGGTTCCACGAAGAAAGATTTGTAGCCATTGATAACAATGTCAACCAGCATCATCACATCTGATATACCCACTTCGTTGTCATGATTGAGGTCGCCCAACTTCACCGTCTGGGCGTGAGAGGTGAGCACCATAACCGACAAAGCAAGGGTAAATAACGCTTTTTTCATTGCTCAAAAATTTAGTTTAATCGGGCCAATATCCCTTTGACAGAATTGCCGAAGCGAGAGATGAGGCAAAGATAGTCTTTTTTATCAAGAAAACCATTACAATTATATTGAAAATTGAAGATTGAAAATTGAAAATTGAAAATTAAAGATTGAAAATTGAAAATTGAAAATTGAAAATTCAAGGTCAATCAAGGGGACAGGTTTTTGATGGAATTTGAGAATTCCGTCAAGACCCTGTCCCCTTGATTGACTCCTCTTGATTGACCAAAGGCGCAAAGGTAACGTCTAAACTCCTAAACTCCTCAAAAACGTCAGATAAAGCTCTAAAAAAACTCCAAATTGGGTGATTGTTCGCATTTATTGTTTATCTTTGCCTTGTCGTGGATGATTTCGCGCCTATTATAATACAAAAATACATCACAACAAAAGTATGGGAGGAATTTAAGATGAAAAAGATATCATTTGTATTTGCTCTTTTGTTTTTTGTCGCCACTTTATCTCATGCCCAAACCGTGCGGGTGACGCAACCCGTAGATTGGGGGAAGGTGCAGAAAGTGGCAGAGAATGACCCGCAACGGATAAAAGGCCTTGTAGCCAGACTGTCGGCTAACGAGCCCGATACCACCATGACTCTGAATGAGTGCATTTTAGCCTATTTCGGGCAGTCATTCCTCACACCTATGACAGAAATGGATGAGGGAAGAACACTCGACAAACTGTTGAAAGACGGGAAATACGAGGAATGTCTGACTGAGGCAAAGAAATTGCTCAAGACAAACCCTGTCAGTCTTAAAGCGCTGTCAAATGCCTTATATTCCATGATGTATATGTTGCAAGACTCGACAACTCATCAAGGTCTCAGTCGCGACGAAGCCCGGCTCTATTACAGCAGGATGCATAGAATACTCAATATCATTGCCGCAACAGGCGACGGCACTGAGGAGCGGCCCTTCTATGTCACAGCCGTTTCCGACGAATACTTGTTCATGCGGCACTACCTTGAAATAAGTAAGACAAAAATGCAATATCTGACAGAGCATTTTGACGTTTTTGAACTGGATGAAACGAGCGAATATTACAAACGCCCAAAGATTTTCTTCGATATCACCCGCGTGTTGGAAATAGAAAAGAAAATGTTTTGAATGACTTGTCACACGCCTTATGCCCAAAAAAGATGAGGAGTTTAGTAATAGTCAATCAAGGGGACAGGTTGAAAATTGAAAATTGAAGATTGAAAATTGAAGATTGAAAATTACTTTGCTTTCGAAAGGATATCCTTCTGTATCAACTCTTTCGAACTCATCGTCAATCAAGGGGACAGGTTTTTGATGGAATTTGAGAATTCCGTCAAGACCCTGT
>CAMHEL010000087.1 GCA_946184125.1 uncultured Prevotellaceae bacterium | reverse complement strand
CTTTAGACGCTAGACTTTAGACTTTAGACGCTAGACTTTAGACGCTAGACTTTAGACGCTAGACTTTAGACGCTAGACTCTAGACTTTAGACTTTAGCCACCGTGGGGCGGCCGTCAGGTCGCCCACCAATTTTTCGAGAACCAGCGAACTAATGTCTAAACTCCCAAACTCCTAAACTCCTAAACTCCCTCAAAAAACTCCCAAACTCCTAAACTCCTAAACTCCCTCAAAAAACTCCCAAACTCCCAAACTCCCAAACTCCTTCAAAAAACCCCCAAACTCCCCGAAAACCAAAATAAATCCTGAATTGTTTCCGATTCTCTCGGCTTTTTCCTATTTTTGCAGTTGGAAATGTCATTCTCGCCGAAATACCTGTATGTCCCCCTACTGGCAGTGCTCGCCGTACTGCTGGTTCGCGAGAGCGTGGGCATCGCTCTCGCCATCTTCTCCCCTGCCCCTCCGATGACCGTCCTTGGCAATCTTGAGATGTATCAATGGACAGCCGTTGGCATCCTCTGCTATTGTGTGCTGCGATTGTTTGCCGCCAAGAACCTCCAATGGCTCGAGACCTTCTCTCACGAACTGACACATACCGTGGTGGCGCTGATGATGATGCGCCGCATCGACTCCTTCAATGCCGGCCGTGGCAAAGGCAACGTGTCGAGCAGCGGCAGCAGCAGCACAGGCCATTGCTTCATCGCCCTTGCCCCATACTGTCTTCCCATCTTCACCTATTTCTTCCTTTTCTTCCGTCCGCTCATCAAGACAGAAGCCCTGTGGGCATACGACATCCTGGTTGGGATAACCATCGCTTTCCATGCCATCTGCTTCAAATCGCAGACAGACAGCCATCAGCCCGACATCCGACGCTATCCCCTCACCTTCTCCTACCTCTTCATCATCACAGCCTTGCTGTTCAACATCAATACCATCCTGGTGTCGTTCTGGAGCAGCAAAAATGTGTTCACCGCATTCTGGTATTCGCTGACAAGCATGTGGGGCGGCATCTCTGCTTTGTGGCATTAACCACCGACAGCTATCATGGCAAAAGAAAGACAAAGCAACAAGACGAGCCCTAAGAAGACTACCGCCGAAGGAAGCGTGACACCCAGGTCAAAAGGTGGCAAGACGGGCAAGAAACCCCAGAGGACTGTTCGCAACCGTCATGCGATGTGGACGCTCCGCCGCGTGCTGAACACCCTGCTTACGGTGATATTCCTTCTCACGCTCTGGAGCTATGTGAGCCCCTCCACTTGGCGCTCGTTCAAATCATGGATAGGCATCTCGACAACTGCTGGCACTAGCAGTGGCGGGTACGACGGCATCGATGTGTCGAAACACCAAGGCAAGATAGACTGGGAGAAGGTGGCCAAAGACCCCAACATAAAGTTTGTCTATATCAAAGCGACAGAGGGACGTACACTCGTCGACAAGCGTTACCGCACGAACATCGCATCGGCCCGCAAAGCCGGAATGAAAGTAGGGAGCTACCATTTCTTCACAAGCAACCGCAGCGCACGCGACCAATTCGACAATTTCCGAAGAAACGTGCATCATGACGAGCAGGACCTCATCCCGATGGTCGATGTGGAGGAGTCGGGATGCCGTGGTGCCTCCCGGGCCCAACTTCAGGAGAGCCTTGGTGAGTTCATGCAACTGGTGAAAAAAGAATACGGCAAATATCCCCTTCTCTACAGCCAGTACCGGTTTTACAATCAACTTCTGGCACCTGAGTTCAACAAGTATTTCATATTCATCGCCCGCTACAGCAGCGCAGAACCCGTGCTCCATGGTGGCGGCAAGCACAACATCTGGCAGTACAGCGAGCGCGGAAAGGTGGACGGCATCAAGGGCTATGTCGACCTCGACCGCTTTGTCAATGGCTCCTCACTTCGCGACATCAGCCTCTGAGTCCAGGTTTTTGCCGTAGGTCTCGTCCCAACCGCGCAACAGTTCCCGGTTCTTCTTCCTCGCCTTGCGGCTGAGCGGTTTCTTCTCGAAGAGTTTGAAGAAGTCGAACTCCACCACCCCCCTTGGCGGTGCGTAGCCCTCCAATCCCTCAGTAGCACTCTTCACGATGCTTTTTATTCCCCTCTGGTTCTCGCCCAGCACCACCACCTCAGCCAGACGATTGACCCTTGGCAGCAGCCATAACGTGTCGCGAAACTCCTTCCGGTCCACCCTTCTCTGCAAATAGCTTGCGTGAGAGATGGTGGCACTCGTGAAATCGCCCTCCACAGTCACTTGCCCCAAGTAATTAGTGAGTGCTACGGCTCCCTTGTCGGTGGCCACCTTCACATCCCGCACGGGCACTCCTGTCTCCTTGTCGATGATGACGCAATGAGCCTGCTGTGCCATTACCGCCACAGCCACAATGCTGGCTGCGACCAAGAACAAGAGGCGAAAGCTAACAAATGTGAAATGACTAAACATAGAGCATTGCTTTTGCTCAAAAATACTCAAAACCGCCCATCAAAAAGCAAAAGAGCGTTATTTTTCAGTAAATTTAGTACATCCGCCTACCGATTGATGCAAAATTAGCGAAAGGCAACGGTTTTTTACCATCTTTGAAGATGATGAAAATAATAAAAAATTAACTACCTTTGCCGAAAATTTACAACAACACATTATTTATATACAATGACATTTATATACAATGACAGGTCTGGTTCTTGAGGGCGGTGCGATGCGTGGTTTGTTCACCGCAGGCATACTCGATGTGCTGATGGAGCACAACGTGATGTTCGATGGTGTTGTCGGAGTGTCGGCCGGTGCAGCCTTCGGCATCAACTTCGTTTCCCGCCAGCTGGGGCGCCCCCTTCGTTACAACCAGCGTTTTGCGCGTGACTGGCGCTACTGCAGTTTTCTCTCCTGGCTGACGACCGGCGACCTTTTCGGAGCACAGTTCGCCTACCACGATGTCCCCTCGCTCTATGACCCATTCGACAATGCCGCCTTCGAGAGCAGCCCCACCGAGTTCCACCTTGTCTGCACCGATGTGGAGAGTGGCGAGGCATTTTATAAACAGCTGCACGAGGGCGGCCATCTTGCTTACGACTGGGTTCGTGCCTCAGCATCCATGCCGATGGTCTCCCGCCCCGTTAGCCTCGAAGGTCACCTCCTGCTCGACGGAGGCGTAGCCGACTCCATCCCGCTGTCCTACTTCGAGCGCCAGGGTTTCAAGCGCAATGTGGTGGTGCTCACCCAACCTTCAGGCTATCAGAAGGAGCACAACCGTCTCATGCCCCTCCTCCGCCTCTCGCTAAGGAAATACCCCGCCATGGTGGCGGCACTCGACCGTCGCCACACGATGTACAACGCACAACTGGAATACGTCGCACAGCGAGAAGCAGAAGGCACTGCCCTCGTCATCCGTCCCGACGGCAAACTCCCCATCGGCCACGTCTCGCACGACCCCGCCGAGATGCAGACGGTCTATGACATCGGACGCGCTGCCGCACAGAGGAAACTCGATGAAATCATACGGTTTATCGAGACAGATAAAGAGGAGCGTCATCAACAATAAGAGCAGAAGAATCCAAGGCGGTCGGGGCACCAAAGAAAAACATCCATTTTTTCTTTGTATTCCACTTGGTTTGTGCTACCTTTGCACCGCTTAAAATGAAAGAAGCAGGTGCCGACAACCAACCGACGGCTTTCGGTGGCAGACATGGACATGACAAGGCTGCACTGTGCAGCATAAAGCCATCCGACACCTGTCAAATGAAAGAAAAGACCAATTATTAATTTCTATTTATGAGATCAAGAACAGCAGACTGGTTTGAGACCAAAATCCGTTACGAGAAAACAATGGAAGACGGATTGCAGAAGAAAGTGACCGAACAATATACGGTGGATGCCCTGAGCTTCACAGAGGCAGAGGCACAAATCATCGAGGAGATGTCGTCGTGTATCAGTGGTGAATTCGAAGTAGCCGACATCAAGAAGGCCACCTACAAGGAAGTGTTTTTCAGCGACGCCGAGAGCGACGACCGCTGGTATAAGGCCAAGTTGCAGTTCATCACCGTTGACGAGAAGACCCAGAAGGAGAAGCGCTCCAACGTGTACTACCTGGTTCAGGCCGGCACTCTCCATGGCGCTGTGAACCATATAGAAGAGGTGATGGGCACGACGATGATAGACTATGTGATCGCCAACGTCGCCGAGACCATGATTATCGATGTTTTCGAGCATCAAGTGAAGCCCGCCACCCAGCAGCAGGCAGAATCCTAACAGCCATGGGCAGCATCAGCGATCATCTGCGTGGTGTCGTCAGCCAACTACCCGATGGCGTCCGCTTGGTGGCAGTGAGCAAATACCATCCTGCCGAGAGCATCATGGAAGCCTACGGCGCAGGGCAGCGTCTTTTCGGCGAAAGCCATGTTCAGGAACTGCAATCCAAGCACTCCATCCTCCCCGACGACATCGAATGGCATTTCATCGGCCATCTTCAGACCAACAAGGTGAAGTACATCGCCCCCTACGTATCGATGATAGAGGCCGTCGACTCGCTGCGCCTCCTCCGCGAGATAGAGCGGCAGGCATCGCGTTGCGGTCGGGTAATCGATGTGCTGCTCGAGCTTCACATCGCGAGCGAGGAAACGAAATACGGCTTCAGTTTCGAAGCCTGCCGCGAGATGCTCTCCGCCGGCGAGTGGCGCGACATGAAGCATGTGTCCATCCGCGGACTCATGATGATGGCTACCTATACCGACGACACCGAGCAGATTCGCCGTGAGATGCTTTCAGCAGCCACCTTCTTCGATGAGGTGAAAGCCACGTGGTTTGCCGATGACGACAAATTCTGCGAGCGCAGCTGGGGCATGAGCCACGACTACCCCATCGCCTGCGAGTGCCAAAGCACACTCGTTCGCGTGGGCACCCTCATCTTCGGCGAGCGAAGTTACTGAGGTGTAAAACCACCTGAATTATCCTGTACGACCTACGATGGAAGACTGGCGGTCATCTGACCACCAGTCTTCCATTGTTGATATAAAGCCCCCTTGGCAGGCCCTCCATATCATCAGCCACGCGCCGCCCGTCGAGGGTATAGACACCCTTTCTCCTCAAATCGGCAGCCGCACCAATGGTTTGGATACCCGCGGCGAAATCATTGGTGAAATTGAACCTCACCACACCATCAGCCTCGGTGATATCGCTGAGCGCCTTGTTGAGCGTGGCACCGGTATAAACCTTGAAATTGACCAGGCCCATGGTGTCGTTGAGCTCCGTGACGCCCTTGGTTCCGGGGAACGGGTCTCCGGCAAGCTGTTCGTAGAAGTCGGTATTACGAACGACTTTCCCGTCGATTTCCTTACCCACATTATACTGAGCAAAGAGCAGTCCATCAGCCGGCACGATAGTCATTCTTGGATGTCCCTTCACATTATTGGCATTCCCGTTCCAGAAGATGTTGGTGTCGAACTGCACATGGCTCACAATCAGTCCGTGTGCCCTATGCCTTGCGTTGATGCCAATCTTTTGTATGTTCTCGAGGATGTAATACTCCTTTCCTGTCTCGTCGTTGTCGTTGAGAACACGATAAGCCGTGCCGCCGTCGTCGATGGCTTTCATCTCCATTGCCCCCGACATGCTGAGGGTGGGTATCTCAATCCATCCGAAGGCCTCCCTCTCCCATGCCGTGAGCGCAACGGGTGCATAGCCATTGTAGTTGTAGTTGCCGCTGTCCATAAGGCTCCAATACTCCATGGCCTGGTTGTCGCCTTTCACGTTGGCGGCTGTGGTGGTGGGATAGAAGTCGGGCAGTCCGAGCGTATGGCAGAACTCATGGCAAACCGTGCCAGTGCCATTGATGCGCTTGTAAGGAGCGCTGGGCCAACACCCTGGGAAGCCGTTGAGCTCGGCACTGACAGCATATCGTTTCACCTCCTTGCCGTCATAAGTACCGCCTTCCACCGTCCCCGACTTAGGCCAGATGCAGTCGACCGTGTTTCCGTTCATCGACTGCGAGTATCCTGCGTAGATGATGATGACAAGGTCGACCAGCCCGTCTTTGTTGGCATCATACTGCGAGAAGTCGAGACTGTCGTCCATCATCGTACATGCCTCCTGCATCAACAAGTCGATGCGCTCGTTCTTCCCATCGGTTCTCGTTCCTCCGTAAGTGCCGAGGCTGCTGGGCAGTCGCACCGGTCCATAGACATCAAACTGAGGAGTGAACTGGCCGTGGCTGACCTCATCAAAGTATTTCTTCACACTCGCGAAGTTGGCAGCTTCTCCGCTGCCGTAATCATTCAGCGCTTCCATGGAGTTGAAATATTCATCAAAAGACCTTTTGGGATTGGAAATGGAGAACGTGGTGTCCTTGAATTCGGCAAGGATGACAACGGCTTTAGGACTGCCTATGTGGGGGAAGAGTGTATGGTTTTCGCTGACAGGCTCCCTTCGTGCCTTGCGCAGCCCGGCAGTGCGCTGTCCGTCGGCAAGGAATGCCGGAATGTCCTGCGCCTTGGCTATTTCCTTCTCGGCAAGGGTTCGCTTAGCAGCATTGTGCGCCAACATGCCCGAAGATGCCAGTGTGCCGTCAGCCATGGTGCGTGCGACGTAGAAACATCCCTCTCCGGGCACAAGCAGCACACCGTCTGCCGTGGTATAGTAGTGGAAATCTTCATCGCCATGCAAGAAGACGGTGAGCAGCGTGCCATCGGGCTGCCTCACCTCTGCTGGCGAAGTATTTGCTTTCACGGCCCAGCTTGCTGTGCAGGCCAGAAGGCTCATCATAATAAAAAGAAATCTTCTCATCGTTGTTTCAGATTACAGATAGGTTCTATTTGTTTGTTTGATTCTTTCCAAAGAAGTACTGTCCCTTCCCCTTTGTTCGCCGTCCATATTCGATGGCGCGGGCATGGCAGTGGTGATAGCAAGCGAAGCAGCTGATGCATCGCCCTGAGTGGTTCCAATGGGGCTGTCCATCGACCGTTATGTTTCCTACGGGGCACACCTTGGCACACATTCCACATCCGTTGCACCGCGCCGGGTCGACACGGAAGGGCTTGTCGGTAAGCAGGCATCTGACGAACAAAGCTCCGAGGAAGCGGCTGTTGATTCGCGGCCAGTGGCTGAGGTGCAGTGGCCTTTGCCCCCGCCTCTTCTGCACAATCAGCTGTGCATAGTCCGCCACCGCCTTTTCTGCTGCGGCTATCTTCTCCCGCTCCCGCTCTCGTGAGTCAACATCCATGAAGGGCAATCCCACATAGCTCTCGGGCATCTGGAGCGAGAAGGCGCTGTCCACGTTCAGCCCCGTCGCACGGTGCAAGTCGCTTTCGAAACACTCCACCGTCTCACCGATGTCGTCGCCAGCGGTGAGCATCAGCCAGCAAAAGGGTTTTACCTTGGCGATGACACGCAGGTGGCTCACCCACTCACGTACCACCACGGGCGGTCGCCAGGCATGAACGGGAAAACAAAAGCCTATCGACTCGCCATCGGCGAGGACAGCCTCGTAGCCGTTGCATGGAAGGCAGGAAATGTCGGACAAGGGCTCGCCGGTGGCCATGCTGATCTGTTTTGCCGCCCAGCGGGTGTTGCCGGTGCATGAGAAATAGAATATCACAGTGCAAAAGTAGCAATAATTCGCTCAAAAACCAAACCTTTGTCTTTGCTTTTGTGATGAAATGAAACTTTTTGTGAAAAAAATGTTGGGGGATTGTAATTTTTTGCGTAATATTGCAGTTCACAATAAAAGGACAGAAACAACAGCACACATCAAAAGTACAATGTCATGAAACGTTTTCTTGCCTGGATGGTGTTTGGCCTTGCCTTCAGCTCTGCTTTCGCACAGCGGCAGATGCGCGACTTCATCATCCTTCTTCCCGACAGTTTCTACGACTATCTCAACACCACCAAGCGCACGGAGATGGTGGACTTCTACGCCATGGGCGTGAAGGCAGAGACCCAGAATCTCCTGTCGGAAACCACTGTTCTTGACTCCCTTACCGAAAACTATGCCGACATCCGCCTGAGCGAGCGTTCGCGTCTTCAGCTTGGCATACTCACCACCACATCGGGCGACACCTTGCTATGCGCCGTCAGGTCGTTCTTAGGCGAGGCATCGCATGCGACGGAGTCAGAGATTGCTTTCTACGATATTTACTGGCGCCCCGACACGTCGGCATCGAGGTTGTCGATGGACCCTTCGCTTCTCTTGCACCGTCCCGACACGATGTCGCAGGTGCGTTACGACGAACTGCTCCGCCTTATCGACCCCATCATGACCAGCGCTGTCATGGCTCCCGACCTCAGTCTCACATTCTCGCTTGCCACCCCCCTTCTCACCCAGGCAGAGCGCGAAGAGCTGAGCGCCATTTTATTGCAAAGAAAACTTAAATGGAACGGAGAATCGTTTAATTAACGTTAAAAACCCTTGATTTTTCCCCAAAAAGTTTTCAGTTTTCAATAAAATGATTACCTTTGCATCGTGTTTTTCATGGTATTAGATTATTAAGGTTAATAAAGATTGGTTGTCGTGAGACAATCAATTTTTTTTGCCCTTAGACGAGAAAGAGGCATGAGCTGCAGCTCACGCCTCTTCTTTCGTTTGTTTGTTTCAATACCGATTCGTCACGAACCTATTTCTAACAAATTAACCTAAAAACTAAACTTTAAAATACAAAACCTAAGGTACTAACATTATATTTTGTCTTCAGCAAGCAAACATCGGTGCGCAATACACCGAAAGAACACCTCAACTTGCCAAAGTTCAGCACTCCCTTATTGTCATTCATTTCTATCATCCACCCGAAAGCAACAATGGGTGGAAAAGACCCATCCCGGGACCATCGTGGCAGTTCCTGTAGGGAACGAACCCACTTGATTATATATAGTTCTTGGAAAAATCAGTGTGCCGTAGCAATCTTTTTACAGGGCGGGAAGTGCTGTCAAGGCGCTCTTTTTTCCAAATGCAAAATTAAGAACAAAAAGCCATTGAGTCTATTCTGTGTGTATTTCATTTGTTCCGTTATGTATTGTGAATACATTTGGGATAGAATCGGATACATACAGGAACACAAAAGTTAAAAAAGACTATCAGCCCATCAAAAAGACCCGCCACAAAGAGCATTCTTTCCCCTTTTTTCATTACTTTTGTTAGGTCAAATACCTTTTTCCTAATGAAGTTCCGCACCATAGCCCTCTGGCTGGTTTTCGCACACGTCCTGGCGTGCTCCGCCCAGAATTATTATTTCCGCACCGTCACGGTGAAGGATGGTCTGGCCGACAATTTCATCCGCAACATCGTTCGCGACAGCTATGGTTACATCTGGTTCTCCACCATCCATGGCATCAGCCGTTACGATGGCTATCGTTTCTCCAACTACATGCCCCTGGATTTCGGAGGGCGCAGCAATGATGTGAACTCCGTGCTTGAGACCGGCGACTCGACGTTGTGGATGAACTGTGCGGGTGAGCTTTTCACCTTCCACCGATCTTCGGGCACTTGGAAGAAAGACGGCCAGGAGCACCTCAGTAAGCTTGGCGTTAAAGGCACCGTGAAGCTATTGCATGTCGACGACCGCCACAACCTCTGGGTGAACACCGAGTACGGACTGTTCCATTACGACTATTCCCAGCGCCACGTCATTCAGTTCAACCTCTACAGCAAGTCTCCCCTCTCCCACATCGTCTCCCAGAACGGCTATACGGTAGTCATCAACTCCGACAACAAGATTTATGAGGTTGCCCTTCGTGAGCGCCGTCTTGTCCCCCTCAGCCAGGCGCCCGGCCCCACTGGCAGCCGCGACAGCCATGCGTTTCTTGACAGCAATGGCGACCTTTGGGTGTACAACTCACTCTCTTTGGCCGGCAGCCAATGGGCGTTCTCAAAAAAGACGCGCCAATGGCAGCAGCAGACCGACCTGCTTCAGTTGGGGCCTGTCATCGTGAACATCATCACCGAGGACCACGATGGCAACCTATGGGTGGGCACAAGCAACGCTGGCATCTTCATCCTCCCACTCCAGGGCAGCGGACGAGGCAAGGCACAGAACGTGAATGCCTTCCTGCCCCGCAGCAGCCACATCACCTGCCTCTACCCCGATGCCAACAACACCATGTGGGTGGGCTCCGCCAAGCTCGGTGCTGCCATGACCGACATGAGCAGCCCCAATTTCAACGTGGTGTCGACAGGCGACCATGAGGATGTGAGTTCATTGGTGGAGGACCATTCCGGCAATCTATGGATAGGCTTCGACGGCGGCGGTGTGATGATGAAGACCCGGGAGGGGGCCACGCGGCACTTCTCCTCGCTTCAGCATCAGCTGCCTTCCGACATTGTCACCGCGCTGACCGTTTTAGGCGACGGCACGCTCCTTGTGGGCACCTATGACAAAGGAATAGCAAGATACGACGGCTCACGCTTCGTACCTATTTATTCCGAATACCCCGTGCTCCGCTACATCAAGACGATGACAGCCGATACGAGAGGCAACCTCTGGGTGGCCACGGTCGACAAAGGCGTGGTGAGAGTGGGCACCGACGGCAAAGTAACCAACTACACATCGCAGAACTCGCCGCTGCTCTTCAACGGCACCCTCTGTCTTGCCTGCGACTCATTGCGCGAGATGGTCTATATCGGCACCTCACTGGGCGTCTCCGCCTACGACGTCGCCCACAACAAGTTTATCGAGAGCCAGCAGCTCGACAGCCTCCGTGGCTCCTACGTCTCGTCGCTGATGATGTGCGAACACGGCCAGTTGTGGATTGGCAGCCGCAATGGCCTGTGGATTTGTAACCCCCAAGAAGGACCAGTGACACATCTCACCACCGAGCAAGGCATGTCGCACAACGCCGTCAGGTCCTTGGCCAAAAGTGGCGACCATGTATGGGCAAGCACCGACAACGGCCTGACATGTATCTCCACCGTGCATGATGCCAGCCATAAGCCCCCCTACAGCTGTTTCCCCTTCTTCGACTCCGACGGCCTTCACAACGTTCTTTTCTCCAACGATGCCTCACTGACCACAACCGGCGGGATGGCACTGCTGGGCAGTTTCTCGGGCTATGTGCGCATCCTGCCCGAAAACTTCCCGACCGCCTATCCCCAACTGCGCATGCAATACACGGGAGCATGGATTAACGGAGAGACGGTGGAAGAGGATTTCACCAGCTTCACCCTCAGGCACAACGACCGTCTCGGTGTATCGGTGTCGGCCATGGTCCCCGCCCTGAGCCATAAAATCAGATATCTCTACCGCTTCAAAGACGAGGAAGAATGGATGAGCGCCCCCGACAACATCCTCTACTTCGCATCGCTCAAACCCGGCAGTCACGTGCTGCAGGTGAAAGGCGAACTGCCCGGCATGATGGAGAGCGACATTGTTGAGCTCCCCATCAACGTACGCCCACCTTTCTTCCTCACTAACCTCGCCTTTTTCATCTACCTGCTTGTGTTCGCCGCCCTTGTTTATTACCTCAACAAGTTGATGAGAAGGCGCCAGAAACGGGAACTCGCCATGAAGCAGATGGAGGTCAATCTGAAGAAATATGAGATGGACGAGGAGAAAATCAGGTTCTTCACCAACATCAGCCATGACCTGAAGACACCCCTCACCCTCGTGGTTGCGCCGCTGGAGAAAATCCGAAAGCTCAGCCTTCCGGCTCCCATCCGCACCGAGGTGGACGTGGCATGGCGCAACGCCCGCCAGCTCTATGACCTCGTACTCCAACTACTCGACTTCCGGCGCCTCGACGTGGGGCGCGAGAAACTCCACCTCCGCCATGGCGACATCGTGAACTTCGTGCGCCAAACCGTGGAGAATTTCGACTATTACGCCATGAACAAACAGATAAAGATGCAGCTGCAGCTTCCCCAGGAGTCGATAGAGATCGACTTCGATGAGGACAAGTTGCGCCGCATCATCACCAACCTCCTGTCGAATGCGTTCAAATACAACACCGACAAAGGCACGGTGACCGTCGCTCTCGACGTCGGGCCCGACCTCCAGGCCGAGGAGCGCAAGGTCATCCTCACCGTGGCCGACACCGGCATTGGCGTGAAAGACAAGCGGCGTATCTTCGAGCGCTTCGCCCAGGAGTCGCATGGACAGGAGCAGGAGGGCAACGGATTAGGGCTGCACATCGTCAGGCAATATGTCAACATGATGAAAGGCGACATCAGCGTGAGCGACAACAAACCGCGCGGGACGGTGTTCACCGTGACACTGCCTGTCATGGAGCCTGCCGAGGAGGACACGGAAAAGGAGAAGATGAAAACCGACTCAAGCATTCCCGAGGAAGAGATGGGGGCAGAGGCGCCCAACGGGAAGCCCACCCTCCTCGTGGTGGATGACAACATGGACGCGCGGATGTTCCTGCAGCGAAGCCTCGACGATGAATACCAAGTCCTTGTGGCGGCAAATGGCAAAGAGGCACTGAGCGTGCTCGCCAAAAACGACAACGTTGACATCGTGATCAGCGACGTCATGATGCCCGTCATGGACGGAATGACCCTTTTCCAACGCCTCAAGAGCAACATCAGATACTCTCACATCCCCGTCATCCTTCTCACGGCAAAGAGCAGCGAGGAGAACATCGTGGAGGGGCTGGAAAAAGGAGCAGCCGACTACATCACCAAACCTTTCAGCCTCGATGTGCTCCGACTTCGCATCCGCAAAATCATCGAGTGGACGCAGGACGTGCACACACGGGTCGCTTCAGGCATGGAAATCAAGCCCAGCGACATCACCGTGAGCTCGCTCGACGAGGAGTTCATCAGCAACGTCATCGCAAACATCGAGGCGAACATCCAAGACGTCAACTACTCTGTGGTGCAACTCAGCACGGCTGTAGGTTTGACACGCGGCCACCTCTACAAGAAACTCATGGCCATCACGGGCAAATCGCCCATAGAGTTCATCCGCATCATCAAACTGAAACGGGGCAAGAGTCTTCTCGACCAAGGGAAGACCAACATCTCCGAGGTAGCCGACATGGTGGGGTTCTCTGCCAAGCAATTCGCCCACTATTTCAAGATGAACTACGACGATACGCCGTCGGAATACCTGAAGAAAAGGAAGAACAGTTGAAGACCCCAATATTAACAAAAAATCTTAACACCAATGAAAAAAACATTGTTACTTTTCGCGCTGGCCATCATTTTGATGACAGGCTGCAAACAGACAAAAGTAGTAGAGGTAATCGACCTTCCCAGGGCAGAGACACCTGCTGAGGTGGCTGCTGCTGTCGACTCCTTCGTCAATGCCACCCAAACACGCCCTGTGAAGCCCGATTCCATCACGCTCCACAGCATCATGATCCTGAAACATGGCAAGGTGGTCTATGAGAAATGGTTCAACGGACAGAGTGCCGAGACCCCACACGCCATGTTCTCCGTGAGCAAGACGTTCACCGCCACTGCCGTGGGACTGGCCATCGACGAAGGAAAGCTCAACCTCACCGACTCCGTGGTGAAGTTCTTCCCCGACAAACTCCCGGCAGACCCAAGCGACAACCTGAAAGCGATGACGGTGCGCGACCTGCTCACGATGACCTGCGGACACGACGAGGAGCCAAGGGCACAACGGCTGGATTCCATCGACTGGGTGAAGGGGTTCCTGTCATGGCCCGTGAAGCACAAGCCGGGTGAGTATTACCTCTACAACTCTGTGGGCACCTACATGCTCTCGGCCATCGTTCAGCAAGTGACGGGCGAGAAAGTCCTCGACTACCTGGACACCCGCCTGTTCCAACCCCTGCACATCGCACGTCCTGAATGGGAGGAGAGCCCACAAGGCATCAATTGCGGCGGATGGGGTCTCTCGCTGAAAACAGAGGACATGGCTAAAATGGGACAGCTGTTCCTGCAGAAAGGCGTATGGAACGGCAAGCAAATCGTTCCCGCAGAGTGGCTGAAAGAGATGTCGAGCTATCAAGTGCCCTCCGCTCCCTCCGGCACACGCTTCGAGGACTTGGAAAAGGCCGGCCTCAACAAGGACAACAACGAGTGGGTGCAGGGCTACGGCTACCAGATGTGGATATGCCGCCACAACGCCTATCGTGCCGACGGTTTTGCCGGACAATACATCATGGTTTTCCCCGACCTCGATGCCGTCTTGGTGCTCACCACTTCGTCGTCGCTCTACCAACCTTACATGGACCTCATCTGGGAGTACCTGTTGCCTGTATTGTAGGAATTCGACATCAATTATACAACAAAAGAAGAGAAAGGGAAAACTCTCGTTTTTTAATCTCTTTTTCTGAAATATTTACTATCTTTGTACCCATATTGCCATTCTCATCCCATTTGTCCTGACCCGACAATGGGATGAGAATCGGTCGAAACTAAAAATCTTTCAAGCAACTTATTGTCAATCAGACATTTGTAACAATCTATCAGACCAATTTTTCTAACTAAAGAAGTATTATTTATTCATTCATCTAATAAACCATTCTATCATGAAGAAACTATTAACTCTTCTTGCGCTCCTGACCTGCTTCATAGGAGCGAAGGCTGAGTGGGTGGAAGATTACAAAATCGACTACTCGCAAAACACAGGTTTTCCGTTCTACGTCATGGGCTATGTGCCTGAGTGGGTCGACGGTGTGATGACCGACCTGGGCGCCAACTACAAGTATGTGACCGTGGAAGGTGCCAGTGAAACCAGCGATGTCATCGTCAAGACACAAGGTGGCACCGAGTATTACCAGATTGCACTGACAAGCCCTGGGTGGCATCAGTATTTCATCGCCGACGGCATCCCCACAGAACTTGACGGCAACTATAAGGTAACAGCAATGGTGAGGGCTTCCGAGGCCTGCACCTTCAACGTCAACATGGGCTGGGGCTGGGGTGAAGGCGAGCAAATCGGCGCCGCCATCTCTGTCCCCACCGAATGGACAGAAGTGGAATGGGAGTACAGCGGCATCGGTGGCACATCCTGCAACCTCGTCGCACAGCCTGGAGGCTTAACCGCTAAAATCGAATGGAAATATGTCGTCGTTGCCCACAATAACGAAGTAGAGAAACCCATTGAGTGGGTCGAGGCCCTCGAAAATGGTGATGCAGAGAAATCTTGGGAATCCATAGGGCTCGCCGACGTGAAATGGTACGACCAAGAGAACAACTTCAAAGTCTGCGCATGGTCGAAGGAGAAAGGAAACAATGACTCGCAGCCAAAGCCATGCGACATCGAAGAGGAGGCCGACGGCAACCATGTGTTCGTCGTCCACGCACAACCGGCTACGACAGAAGGTGATGCCTCTGCATGGGACAACCAGTTTTGGATTCAGTCGCCAAAGGCATGGAAGTCAGGCACGCAGCTCAAGATACACTTCCGCTACAAGGCTTCCCAGCCCGTCAGCTCTACCGACACTCAGATACACAAGCAGAATCCCTCCGACTACCTCATCTGGCATGCCATCGGCAACATCGCCTTCACGACGGAATGGAAGGAGTTCGACAACATCATGACCATTAGTGACGACATGGCCAATGGCTGGTCCATCGCCTTCAACCTGAACTCAGTTGTCAAGGATGCCGTTGACTTCTATTTCGACGACCTCTCATGGCAGTACATGGACCTCGATGAGGGCTTCTTCGTGGCGGGAGCAAATCCCAGCGAAGGTCTCGATTATGACCTCGACAATGCCACACAATTCGTCTACGACGAGGCACAAGGGTTCTGGACGGCCACGGTAGGTGAGAAGGACACACCCGTCTCGCAGGTCATGATTTCCACCGTCCGCGGCAACGACGCTGCCTTCAAGGGCGCCACCCTCAAGCCTTCGGGCACTGTCGCCAACGACCCGGATACCTGGCTTGAATACACAGAGTCAAGTCTTGCCAAGGTGAACCTCCCCGGTGCGGGTGTATGGAAGATCAGCCTCAACGACGCCAACAAGACCATGGCCTTCCAGATGCTCGACGGTGACATCAAGGAGCCTATAGAAATCAACCCCAACCCGACCGTTGTCGTTGTCAACGCTGTCGAGAGGGATATCCTTGTAGATGAAGGCGGCACGGGCCAGCCATGGGACAACCAGTTCTGGATTGTCGCCAACCGCACGCTCAGCGCAGGCGAGACAACTGTCGTCAAGTTCAAATACAAGAGTTCCATTCCTGCAAAGGTCACCACCCAGTGCCACACCACACCAGGCAACTACCTCCACTGGGATGCTCTCGGCGAATTCAACTTCACCGAGGAGTGGCAGGAATTCGAAACAAAATACACTGTTCCCAACGATGCCAACGAGATGCAGTCCATCGCATTCAACATGGCCGAAATCAAGCAGGCCTGCAAGTATGAGATCAAGGACGTCGTGTGGAAACTCGACGACGACACGGAGTCTCTCATCAACCAGACCGGCACGGAGAATTTCTACGTGAAGGTTCTCGGGGAAGGCCCGCACGTATTTGTTCTCTCTGCTTCCGAACTGCTGGGCGATGCCAATGAGGACGGAAAGGTCGACGTCACAGATGTCATGACCATCGTCAACAACATCCTCAACCTTCCCAACCCGGCGTTCAACGGCACAAATGCCGACTTCGACAAGAACGGGGAAATCGACGTCACCGACGTCATGATGGTGGTCAACTATATCCTCGGAAAACCGACACAAACGACAGAAGAATAATATTGGTATGTTGGTCATCAAAATTAGATGATGACCCTATGCCTACAAGCATAAGTCTTATTGTCACCGAAAAAGGATCACGGGAACGTTCCCGTGATCCTTTTTTTGGTGGAGCCACACCATAACTCTCAACCCTCAACCCTAATTCAGTTATTATCCATCTCCTCTGCCACGGCGATGTCCATACCGCGCCAGAGAATGATGAGGCGGTGGAGACGGGTGTGCCCGATGGTGCGCTCCACGCCGACGCTCTCGGCATAGCGCGTAATCTGACCGATGGCCTTCTCGCGGGCTGCCGCCACCTCGGCGTCGG
>CAMHEL010000086.1 GCA_946184125.1 uncultured Prevotellaceae bacterium | reverse complement strand
CCCGTCGGGTCGAATGAATATGCTCGAACTTAATACCCAGGGCGTTGCCCTGGGCTGAGAGCAGGCTGGCCCTTCAGGCCGCCGTTGCGCTCGTCAAGAATCCATCATCCAATTATTCCTCGTCAAGAATCCATCATCCAATAATCTCTCGACAAGAATCCATCATCCAATAATTTCTCGTCAAAAAATCCATCATTCAATAATTACCTACTTCACCTTCATACATTGATCCCGTAGGTTCATACATCAATTGTATTTTTTCTTGGCAATAGTGATATAAAAAAGCTAACTTTTCTGTCGTAATTAATAAACAAAGAGCTGAATAGAAAGAATTTGTATGACAAAATTATTATTTTATGGAACAAAAAATTACTAACAGGAAGAAGCAACGTCTGTCAACTCGTTGGGTAGTGAATATCATTTTGCTTGCTATCATAATGGTAGGGGGGTGGTATGTATGTTGTCATTATTTGCCGTACCTTAAGTCAACTTCTGTTTCTGTGAATAGTGAATATCGTTTCGGCGATGGCAATAGCAAACATCTCGCAGCAGCACGGAAAGCAGGTATTCGGCCAGTTGAGAAAAATGAAGATTTAAAAACAAACACTCTGACCAAGATAGAAAGTGGTGATCATTATAAGGTAGACCGACTGAAATATTCTCATGCTTACCTCACTCCAAAAGCAGCAAATCTTCTTGATGAGATAGGTACTCGTTTTCAGGCGGAACTGAAAAACCAGGGACTTGAGAAACGTCGTATTATTGTCACTTCTGTGCTTCGAACTGGAGATGATGTCAAGCGGCTCAAGAAGGTTAACCAAAATGCAACAGCCAACTCCGCACACCAGTATGCCACAACATTTGACATCACTTATGTTCGTTTTGATCGTCAATCTCTCATGGGAGATGATGTGAGTTTCAAACAACTGGCCAATATTTTGGGAGGCGTGTTAAAACAACTCCGCAACGAAGGCCGTTGTTATGTCAAATATGAACACCAGCAACATTGTTTCCATATTACATCAAGAAAGTGAGGCTTTAGACTTTAGGCTTTAGACTTTAGACTTTAGGCTTTAGACCTTAGACTTTAGGCGCTAGACTTGAGCCACCGTGGGGCGGCCGTTAGGTCGCCCGCCATGAGTTTCGAGAACCAACGAACTAATGTCTAAACTCCCAAACTCCCCCAAAAGCCACAAAGCATATGTCTAAACTCCTAAACTCCCAAACTCCTAAACTCCCAGATAAGACTTTAGGCCTTACTACTACAACAAGGAGAAGGCGGCAGATTATGCTACAAACCATGCAAAATCGAAATCTCATTGCCAATGTGCCTGGTATGTGACCAAGGCGATGTGGCACGGAGGTTGCCCTATAGGTATCGTGCCCGCTTATGCTTACGAAAAGACCTTGCCACAGATGGGATTTAAAGAAATATCATCGAAAGGGTATAAGCCTATGAAAGGCGACATCTCCGTCCTGCCACAGAACAGTCAAAGCAGTTTTGGACATATCTCCATATTCGATGGAAAGAATTGGGTGTCGGACTTCAAGCATAAAACCCAGTATCCCAATCATACCTATAGAGAAAATGGACACGAAAAGATATTCCGTGCCAGCGACGGTTGGCATTGGAAACATGTTTGGACATCTCCGGCAGATTGGTATGGATGGATTGAAGCGCTGGTGAAGGGTTTCCACAAGATTAAATTCTGACACATCTGAGCGATTTTATTCAATTCGTAGGATTTATTTGTTAAATCATCTATTGTTAGAGATTTTTTTGCTTACTTTGCAAGTCAATTGGGTATTAATTAATGGTTAACTCAAACACTCAGACTATGAAGATGGAAGAAAAGAAGAAAATCGTGGTGCTCTCGGGCGCGGGAATAAGCAAGGAGAGCGGAATACCCACTTTCCGCGACACCAATGGAATGTGGCAGAAATATGATGCCATGAAGTTGGCAAGTGTGGATGGTTTCAAGGAAGACCCCAAGGCCGTTCTCGACTTCTACAATGCCCGAAGAAGGAATTTATTGGAAGTGCACCCCAATCATGCCCATCGGGTACTGGCAGAACTGGAGAAACAGTACGACGTGACCATTGTCACGCAGAACGTGGACGACCTGCATGAAAGGGCTGGCAGCAGCCGTGTCATCCATCTGCATGGTGAACTGAAAAAAGTGACTTCTACTGTCGATCGGTTCAACCCCGACTGCATCAAGGATTATCCGCTCGATGTGCCTATTAGGTTGGGCGACAAGGCGGCGGACGGTTCTCAGCTTCGTCCATACATCGTCTGGTTCGGTGAAAGTCTCGGTCCCGAAATAGAGCAGGCTGTCATTCTGTTAGAGAATGCCGACATCTTCGTGGTCATCGGCACATCGTTGGTGGTCTATCCTGCTGCCGCACTGGTGAACTTCGCACGCCCCGAAGCACAGAAGTTCCTCATCGATCCCGGAAGTATGCAAGGCAGACTGCCCGAAGGATTCCATCACATACAGAAGACTGCTGTGGAAGGCATCGACATCCTCTTGGATGAAATCAGAAAATTGTAGAAAACAATTTTGATTACCTACTTACTAACGTTAAATCATTAAAATGTAATAATTTATGAAATATCTTATCCTATCATCATTGTTTGTAGTCATGCTTCTTTGCTCATGCCATAAAAACAATGCAGAACAGACGCAGTCGTCGGAAATAACGGCAGAAATGGCATACGAAGGGGTAAACAACTATTGCCATAGTACGTATGACTGGAGTGTAGCTGAACAAGATTCTACCATCATGTATGTCACGATGGGAGATGAGACGGAAACTGAGTATCAAGTGGTATTCCGCAGTTATACCGGTGCATTTGTTTATTTCTATGTGGAAAAGGCAAGTGGCAAAACAAGAATGGTGGAGTATGTTCCGACTCTTGATGTCAAGGAAGAAGCCGGAACCATCAATTTGCTTGATTACATAAAACAGAAACAGGAAAAATAGGCCCCACCCACTATAAGCACAAGATGGGCACGATGTGGAATCTGTGGCATGGTTGCCATAAGAAGAGTGAAGGCTGCATGCACTGTTATGTGTACCGCCGCGACGCGGAGTTCGAGAAGGACTCCAATGTCGTGACGAAGACCAGCAATTTCAATCTGCCCATCCGCCGCAACCGGCAGGGTGATTGGAAAATACCATCGGGGACGCTGATGTGGACCTGTTTTACTTCCGATTTTTTCATTGAGGATGCCGATGAGTGGCGGGAAGAGGCGTGGTTGATGATGCGGCAGCGCATCGACCTACGCTTTTTTATGATTACAAAGCGACCAGAACGCATTCTCCTGTGTCTGCCTGATGATTGGGGCGATGGTTACGAGCATGTCACTATTTGTTGCACGATGGAGAACCAGCGTCGCACAGATGAGCGCCTGCCGCTTTTCCGAGAACTCCCCATCAGACATAAGGCGGTCATCTGCGAACCATTGTTGGAAGCCATAGACTTCCACGATGGACTTGGCTCCTGGTGTGAACAAGTGACGGTAGGTGGTGAGTCAGGTTTTGATGCCCGCATCTGCGACTATGACTGGGTGCTCGGCATTCGTAAGCAATGCATCGCTGCCAACGTGCCTTTCCATTTCAAACAGACAGGAGCTCATTTCCGAAAAGATGGACGCGTGTACAGCATCCCACGGCGATTGCAAATGGCACAGGCACATCGTGCAGGAATAGATGTTTATTTGGGGTGAGTTTAGGAGTTTTTTGGGAGGAGTTTAGGAGTTTGGGAGTTTAGACATTAGTTTGTTGGCTCCAGGAATAGGTAACCATTTCTACGATAACCAAGGCCTCAACCCTCAAATCTAATCATAAATCTAATCATAAATCTCAAACCTCAAATCTACTACAGGGTCTTCCTCCATGATGTTCTGAGAGGCGAGGGTAGGGTCGTCGTTGGTAAATGATGAGTCGTCGTTTACTTCATCGAAATCGATGTCATCGATGTCGTCGGCATCATTGTTGTCGTCGGATTTATCCTTCTTTTTGCGAACCTCGACAAATACATCCATAATGGGAAGATAACCATTTCTGATGATGGTTACGTCGGGGTCGCTGACTGTGCTGGAGTCATGACTGATGTCGCGGCCATGGTTGGCGCTGCCTTGGGTTTCCATATTCTCTCGTTTTTGTTCTTGCAAAAAATGATGTTTTATGTTGCAAAGATAGAACGAAGATTGGCGTTTTCCAACTATTCCGGGACATATTCCATAAAAGGAAGGGTTTTCGTGATGAAATGGGTCTGAACGATGAAGAACTGTTATTTCTTCAGTTGGGTCCTGCATCCGGGGCAGTTGCTAAAGTTTCTTTTGAGGACGCGGTAGTCGTTGAAGCCAAAGAAATAGCCGCAGCATGGGCAGCAGTAGTCGTCTTGGAACTGTTCTTTTATCTGTTCGCGTTTCTTGTCGTTGGTGTCGATGTCACGCCATGCCTTCAGCGAGAAGAAGATGGTGAGGCCGATGACAAACGCGTAGATGATGTAGAATATCTCACCTTGTCCTCCTGAGAGGTAGCCGATGAGTACGGCGCTCATGGTGAAGACAGGCACGATGCTCCTGATGACCTGGAAGCGCTGGGTGCTCTTCGCCAGTGCTTTTGTCTTGTTGTTATAGGTTTCCCACACATTTTTTAGGGGTCTCACATCAGCCTCCTTGGGCAGCGCCGAGTCAATCATGTCCCAGCGGAGTTTGTAGCGATCGCTGCCCAGTTCGATGATGTCAGTGCGCGAGATGGTCTTACTCATGACCGCCACTCCGTTGACATAGGTGACGTTTTGTGGGTTGATGTTATTCAGTCTCATCGTGCCATCGTCGCTGATGTTGATGGAGCAATGCTGCCTGCTGACGCTTTTGGGTACGCTCATGGGCTCATCGGCAAGGTGTGTTTTCTTTTCGACAGTGATGTTCAGTCTTGATGTCGCTGCGTCGCGACCGATAGTTATTTCCATAAAAATGGTTGATTAGGTAGTATATTTTTTGTGAATGATATTTTCGGGTATTGTCTGCCGTGATGGTGCTTCATGCACTTCGGTGTGCTGTCATTCGCGGATATGCAGGAGCAGTTCCTTGAGGTTTTTGAGTGCGGCCTTCGAGATAGGCAGTTTGAAGGCGAAGAAGGAGAAATCGGAAAGTACAAGAGATTGTTTGGGGATGTTCGCTTCGTAGATGAATTTTCTGTTGACGATGAATCTTTTGCCTACTCTGATGAATAAGGCGGCCTCTTCCTTCAGCTGTGTGGCAAGTGCTTTCTCGACGTTTCCTATGCTGAGTGGCAGTATTCCGCTCAGTTTGTTGGCCATGACAATCTTGGTGTAGTTGCCGTCAGCCTCGAAATACACGATTTTTACGATTTCAAGACGCAGAAACTGGTCTCTTGAGTTGAAGATGATGTAGTTCATAGCTTTTGGAGGGTAGTTTTATGCTTCCATTTCATGGTACAGCCTATGCTGCCTCTGCTGTTCGAAATGCAAAAGTAGCAATTTTTTTTAATTTCGATAGGGATTGGACGGAAAAAATGAACAGCCGCATCATCTTTTTCCTTCCAATACCAAGGTTATCATGTCGAAAATAGTTGGCCGTCAATCATAGGGGACAGGTTTTTGATGGAATTTGAGAATTCCGTCAAGACCCTGTCCCCTTGATTGACCAGATTCAAAGAATGTCCCCTTGATTGACCAGATGCAAAGAATGTCTCCTTGATTGGTCCGGATAAGTTCGAAATAATTGGCGCGGACGGCTTCCTTTCGAATCAAATATGTTTCTCAATAGTCGTGCAATCCGAACTCAATTTTCAATCTTCAATTTTCAATCTTCAATTTTCAATCGGCGTAGCCGAACTCAATCTTCAATCGGCGCAGCCGAAAACAATTTTCAATCTTCAATCTTCAATTTTCAATTTTCAATTATTCCGATCTATGTGCTCGGTTACATTGCCGTTTTTATCATGCCAGTCACCCTCATGAGGATCACCGTTTCTGAAAGTTCCGATGAAATAATCGCCGGAGTTTGCAATATAGTATCTGCCTTCTTTGAAAAGATTGTTGGAGAACGAACCGCTGAAAGTGTCGCCTTGTTTGTATCTGAACACGGCATTTTCTCCGTCGAGGTTGCCATTCTTGAATGGCCCTTTGTAGGAGTTCCCGTTTTCGAACACCGCTTCTCCGTTGCCGTTGGGCTTGTTGTTATCATCCACTTCTCCGGTGTAGGAGAACGTGCCAAGCATGTTGGAGTATTTCATGTCGGTGACCGTCTTCTTTTCCATCATCTTCTTCGCCTCGGTCACTGTTTCATTTTTCGGAGCGGGGGTGTCATCTTTGCCGCCAAGACTCTTGACCAAGCCGACCAATGCCACAAGAATGCATGCTGAGATGATGGGAATGCGGTATTTCTGCCAGAACGAAGGGTCTGGGTCAGGATTGTCGGGTATAGGTGATGGTTTGGGTTTGGGTTTAGGCTTGGGTTTGGGCGATGGAGTGGGAGAGGGAATCTTTTGTGTCTCTTCTTCGGCAACGATGGTTCCCTCTTCCACGTCAACGATGTCGGTGTCGTCTTCTTTTTTTGTCTGTCCGGTGCTGTTGAAGCCCATCAAGTCCATCACCGCCTTCACCGACTGTGGTCTGTCGAGCCGGTCGGTAGTGAGCATTTCGAGGATGCCGCTTCTTGTCTTCTGCGAGATGTTTGCAGGCATAGGCAGTGCGAGATGTTTGTCGGAGGAGCGGTCGTCATCGATGTCGGATGGCAATGGCGGCCTCTTGTTGGCCAAGAGGTTGAAAAGCGTCGCCCCGAGAGCGTAGATGTCCGTCCATGGTCCGAACTTCTCGAGGTTCTGCTCCATCTGCTCGCGTGGCGCGAAGCCGTTGGTGTAGCTCACCGCCGTCGATGTGGTGGCGCCCCCCTTGTTGCTCCGCTGCTTGCTTGCTCCGAAGTCGATGAGGCTGATGTGCCCCTGTCTGTCGACCATGATGTTGGCCGGTTTGAGGTCGAGGTGCCACAGTCCCTCTTTGTGAACGCACTCCAGCGCGTCGAGGATTTGCGGCAGGTATGCCAGCACCTCTTTCTCGCTGAGCGGTTTGCCCAGGCGTTTGAGGCGTGTGGAGAGGTTCTCACCGTCGATGTAGTCCATCACGTAATAGGCTGTGCCGTTCTCCTCGAACAGGTCGTGAACCGCCACGATGTGTTGGTTCTTGAGTTTGCGGAGCCTGCGCGCCTCTTTCTTGAATTTCTGGAGCTGTTCGTTGAAAATGTCTTTATTCTCGGAGTTGCTGACGCTGACCGTGGTGTTGTTGGCATCGCGCTGCGAGACGCCCCTCATAAAGAATTCCTTGATGGCTACGGTCTCCTCGAACTCGACGTTTGTGGCGATGTAGGTGTTGCCGAAGCCTCCCGATGAGAGATAGCTCTCGATGCGGTAGATGCCTCTGAGCATGCACCCCACTGGCAGCATGGCGCCTTGGTTGATATTGTTGCTCATTTGCTGTGCTTTTGTTTGGATGATGCCTTACCTTCTGTGCGGAGGGTTGTGGGTGATGGGATGTATGGGTTGTGTTTGCTGCACGTCGTTGCCTCTCTGGTCATTGCCATCGCCTTTATTGCCGCTGAAGACGATGTAAAGTGCCAGTATGGCAACCAGCACGATGGCGGCGAGGACCATCCACAGTCCGTTTTTGCTGATGGGGAGGGGGATGGCCGACTTCTTCTGAATATTTTTCCTGGGCCGAATGGCAGTCGGCTGCTCGCTCACCTCAATGGCATCGATGACGTTGGGTTTGATGTTGAGCGCGTTGGCCCGGGTGGTTGCCACGTCGCTGGCCACTGTCTCTCCCTCCTCTCTCATCACCCGCTGGATGTGGATGAGGTGTGCGGAGTGGTTGTCGCTGTTGCCTTTTGTCGCATCTATCAGACGTTTGCGCTTGGCCTCATCGCTTTCGGCAGAACACAGGAGGTCGGTCAGTTCGGCATCATCCATCTGCTCGAGCATGCCGTCGCTGCACATGTAGATGTAGTCGCCGTCGCGCAGGTCGCCGAGGTGAGCGATGTCGGGCTTGCAGCGGTGGTCGGCTCCGGGCTGCATGGCCTTCGTGATGATGTTCTTCTGTTTCGACGTCCGCATCTCTTCGTAGGAGATTTCGCCAGCCTGGTAGAGGTCGAAGACGAGGGAGTGGTCGCGGCTCCGGTAGAGCATCCTTCTCTCTGCCGTCCGTATGTGGTAGATGCGGCTGTCGCCGATGTGCGCCGCGGTGCATCCTCCGTCGTGCAGGATGATGAGCGTGAGGGTGGTGCCCATTCTTTTCGCCGCGCCGTCGTCCTTGCCGTCGAGCGCCACGAAAGCTGCCTCTATGGCGTCCCTGATGAGCTGGTCGCTCACTTTGCCGTCTTCGGGCCAGTGTTCGCTGAGGTATTGCGGTATGGTTTCGCAGACTGTCTGGCTGGCCACCTCGCCGTGCTCATGACCGCCCATGCCGTCGCAGAGCACGAAGATGTGGTTGTCGGCAGTCGCCTGGCCGAGGGCGGGGTAGAGCGCGTCCTCCTGGTTGTCGCGGTTGCCCTTCTCATGTATCGACAACGGTGGGAATAGGGTGATTTTCATAATTGGTGTTGGGTATGAGATGATGGATTTGATGGGATGGCATCAGCAACTGGTTGATGATGCGTGGTGCCGCCGTGGCGGGTTATTCGAGAACCAGTTTGATAGTTGTCTTGCCCATGGTGAAGGATTCGCCATTGCGGATCATGACTACATCGCCGTCGAGCAATTCTATTTTCCCCACGAGGATGGGGTTGACGTTTTTGTATTTGGCGATATACACCACAATGCCCTGGTCTGTCTTGTTGACAGTGATGAGCGTGTTGAGTCGGCTCATGTAGCGATCGGTCGTATTGATTTGCACGTCGGCAGTGGAATTGTCCGACTTGCGCCCGACGATGTTGCGTCCCTCGGAAAGTTTGTAACGGACGCCATCGCATACCAGGAAGGCCTTGCTGAACTTCTGGTTGCCGCCGATGACTGTCCTCTCGCCTTCGCTCACCGTTGACCCTCCTATGACTGTGCCTGGGTCTGAAGGTTGGGGCTGTTCCTGGAATCTTACTCTCAGTTGTGAGGAGCAAGTGGGGCATTTGATGACTTTGCAGTCCTCATTTTTGGAGTTTTTCACCTCGAGGGTGGTCCCGCATGTGGGGCATTTGATGATTTTCGTCTGCATGATTTTAGGTATGTTTTGTTATTTGCTTTTTCTTAAATCTGGTTTCCGAAACCGTTTTCCGACCGATTATTGACTTCGTAGGTTGTGAAAGGCCTGCGTCAATGCCTTGTTTCCACTTGTCACCACTTGATGACGGCCATGTTTCGGTCGAATTTTCCCCACATGACGGGGTGCTGTCGGTTTCTGGAGTCTTTGGTCACGCCGCTGTGCACAAACTGATAGAGTTCGCCTGCAGTAATGGTCTTGTCGCGGTTGGTGTCGGCTCCTCCCCGCAATCCCCTTTCGAGGTAGAGGGTGAACAAGCTGTTGGCATATTTTGTCTCCTTCGATGTCTCGTTGGTGCGCGACGAGAGGAAGAACATGACGTTTTTGTCGGTGAAACCGTCATTGGATGAGTGCTTGCCGCTGGTTCTCATCTTTCCTGCGAAGCAGGCGTCGGCTATCACCATCTTCGTTTTTGCCGGCGAGCGCATCATCACCTCCACCACGTCTTTGTAATAGAGATAACCGTCGGCGCAGACGAAGGCACCTTGTAAGCCGTGCCCGCTGAAAAAGAACGTCACGGCGTCGCTGGCAGAGGCTCTGGCAAAGGTCTGTTCCATCGCCCTCTTGACACTCGCCACGGTGGCGTCGGCGTTGGTGAGGCACCTCACGTCGGAATGGCCGTTGGTGGAGTAGATCTTGTGCATGGTGAGCGCATCATTGGCGCTCACGCGGAGGTCGTTGATCCTGCCTGGGTAGTCGGCCACTCCCACGCACACCACATAGTTGTGGGCATGGGCGGCGATGGCAAGGAGCAGCATCAGAGTGGCGAGGGTATTTCTCATATTTTAGAAGAGTATTGTTTTTGTTGTGATGATGGGGCGTAAATGTCGCAATGCTGATGCAAAGGTAATATGATTTTTGCCGTTTTCCAAAAAATGAGGCCTATAATCCATGAAATGGTGGGTTATCGTGATGAAATGTGCGTTAATGAATGGAACACATCTTAATTTATCGCAAAACATCGGCCGATTGCCAAAAAAGATGTATCTTTGCGGTGCTGAAAGAAGATGATGCCAATCCTTTCACCAACACAAACCATGTCAAGGACTAAAATCATAGGCTGTATTCTTGCATTCCTTGCTGCCATGACAATCAGCAGGGCAGAGGGAGTGGTGGCTCTGCCATCCGACAGCACCTTTGCTCAAACCGCCACCAGCAAGGAGAAAAAGAAAGGCTTCGGGCAGTATTTGCTGAAACCCTTCAAATGGATTGGCAAGAATTGGGCGGCTTCCGACCCAAGCTACTCCACGCCGTCGTTCTACAACTGGTGCGTCCAGCTACAGAACACCACCTCGGCAGAATACATGTCGATGGACAACGACCTGATAAAAATTGACATGCGGTCGAAACTGGCGCACCGCGTGGGGCCGTATTTAGGATGGCGGTGGCTCTTCTACGGCTTCACCATCGACCTCAATGCCCACAATATCCTGAAGGGAAACAAGCGCAAGAGCGAATTCATCATATCGGTCAACTCCAACCTGTTCAACATCGACCTCGTCCGCCGCCGCACTGGTGGTGACTTCATGATAAGGAATCTCGACACACGCGGCACTGCCACCTACGACTCCGACATGGCCAACCATTATGGCGTGGGCGACCATATCTCGTACAATCTCGAAGGCATCAACATCAACTATTTCACCAACCACCGCAAATACTCCAACCTCGCAGCATTCGCGAATGGTGCCATACAGTTCAAGTCGGTCGGCTCCCCCATAATCGGAATCGGCTACACCCACCAGATGTTGAAAACCTCCATCGGTGACACTTTTGCCGACTATGCCTCACAGAAATTGGGCATGCCCATCAACAGTGCCGGGGATTATCTGTCGCAGATATTACTCGACACCGACAATTTGGGCTTTTACATCAACGGCATCCCCACCCATGTCAACATCGATGACCTGCACCTGCAGTTGGGCTATGCCTACAACCTGGTGTTCTCGCGCAGACTCCTCCTTGGCCTGTCGCTGATAGCATCACCGGCTGTGAAATGGGCGAAATTCGACAACAAAGGCAGCTATCTGTGGAAATTCGCCCCCGAATTTGTGGAAATGTTCAACTCCATGGCTGAAACCATGGATGAGCCTGTGGATAAACTGCAGCTCAGCGATGTGCGGTACATGGAGAGCTCCCGGAACTTCGGTCTCGATGTCTATGGCAAGGTCAGCATCACCTACAACTACAACCGGTGGCGATTTGGCGTCAACGCCAGCGTAAGCAACTTGTTCTACAAGCACGAGAACATGAAGTTCAACAGCAACTACGGCAGTGCCATCTTCTACGCCGGCTACGGTTTCGGGCGGAAGAAGAAATACCGCTATGATGGCGAGAAGCGCGAGACTTACATCAACGCCGCGCTTACCAGAAGCCGTATAGCAGAGATGAGAGACACCCTACCGGCCAGCAACATCGGCAAGGTCGCTCCCGGCACCAACAAACGGACACAATACAGGAGTGATGTGTTCTGCTTCAATATCAATGGCTGCGACCTGGTGATGGGGCCCGATGGCAAATACGGCACCTTTGAAATCACCGATGGCTACGTCACCGAGGGACAGGATACCGAATGCAGGTTGAAGAAGGGCACGCTCATCGATATGAACAAGGAAGGTGAAATCACCATCCACGCGGGACATAGGAACAGCATTCGTGCTGCCAACTGGTGGAAGTCGCAGCTCGACGTGCGGCAGAACCCGCTCAACTGGTACCCCGAAATGTTGCATTATGCACTGAAGGGCCGGCTCACCTGCTATGTGCGCAGCCACACCTTTGGGACGATGCAGCCCATGAAGTTGGTCATCGACGATTTCTACCTCTGCCACGGCAAGGAAACCAAGGCATTTCACATGGTGGGAGCCAAGGATTTCCATTCGCATTCTGCCTACAGCATCATCGGCCATGTGCCGGTGAATGGGCGACTATGCCGGGTCTATATCGAATCGAAGAAGATGGGCAAACGGATGGACGTCTATGTCAATTGCATGAAGGCGTCCTCACGCAAATGGATGAGCTACATCTCCGACTCACGCACCATAGGCAGAATCTCACTGCCCGGCACCCATGACTCCGGCTCTGCCTCGCTGCCGGAGAACTCGGTGACCAGCATGGGGCACACGCAGAACTTCACCGTGACGGAACAACTTGAAGATGGTGTCAGGGCCTTCGACATCCGACTGAAGAAAAACATGAAATATGGCCATACGATGACTTGCCGTGATGGTTTCGGCGAATCGCTCGCCGACATCAGGGAGTTTCTCAAGAATAATCCCACCGAGTTTATCGTCGCCATGATAGGAAGCGACGAAGGAGGTAAGTGGGATGGGGAGATGATTGCCAACTTCAAAGAACTCACCACGAAGTATGCCGACCTCTTTGTAGAGGATTTCAGCCCCTCGACACCCATCAGCGAAGTGCGGGGAAAAGTGCTCGTCATCAAACGGCAGGAAGCATGCCCGCTGGGAAAATTGCTGAAATTTTCTGACAACGCCGTGTTCAGCTACGACGGCTTTGAGGTGGAGGATGTCTATAAGGAGCACAAGACATACCGGAAAATCAAAATGGTGGAGGAGCATCTCAGAAATGCCTATGAGAACGAGGACCCCAACAAGTGGTACATCACATTCAACAGCATCGCATGGGACCCGCGCCACCACAAGCCCTATTACTCCGCATGGGGAGCCACAAACGTGCGCAAACCCATGAACCCCTCACTTCGCGAACTGATAGAGAACAAGGAGTACACCAACTTCGGCATCGTGTTCCTCGACTTCTACAACGACCATGGCGACAAGCCCCAGCTCCTGCAGTCAATCATCAACTCCAACTTCATCTCCAACACCGACGTAGACTATATACCCGCACCTCAGTAGTGCACCTTGCTTGTCAAATGCCGCAATATTATACATAACAGTAGGAGCGCGGGTATCCGAACCCGTGAATCATCTATTATTAAGCTTTAGTTTCGCTTAGATGTCGACTCCACCTCAACGATTGAATCAAGTTCCATTGCATTCAGTTTCATGAGAATAATAGGTCTTTTCGCCTATCTTTACAATCGGAAAAGGGAAAAATGGGGATGGTCTTGCGTGAAAATCGTATAGGTGGGTTTTGATACTTTTCGAAATATTTTGTGAATTGCGGCGAAAAGAGTATCTTTGCAAAATCTAAGTGCACAATTCTATCTAAGTGCACAGATCTATCAAAACGCTCTATTACGCTTTTTACAAATGCTAAGAAAAATCAGAATGACATTGGCGGCGGTGATGTTTATTGGCATTACCCTGCTTTTCCTTGACTTCACCGGCACCCTTCACCACTGGGTGGGATGGATGCCTAAGGTGCAGTTCCTGCCGGCATTGCTGGCGCTCAACTTCTTGGTGGTGGCGGCCCTGCTTGTCATCACGCTCATCTTCGGGCGTATCTACTGTTCGGTCATCTGCCCTCTTGGGGTGATGCAGGACCTCATCGCCCGCCTGCGCCGCAAACGCAACAAATATTCCTATTCCAAGGCGGTCAGTTGGCTGCGCTACACCATGCTGGGCGTCATGGTGGTGGCCATCGTCGCGGGAATAGGTTCACTCATGGCGCTCCTGGCACCCTACAGCAGCTTCGGGCGCATCGCCACTCATTTGCTGCAACCTCTTTGGCGGATGGGCAACAACGTGCTTGCCTCCTTTGCCGAGAAAGCCGACAGCTATGCTTTCTACACCACCGATGTGTGGGTGAAGGGATGGCCCACCTTCGCCATCGCCCTGGCTACATTCCTCATCATCGCCGTGCTGGCATGGCGGCATGGTCGCACCTACTGCAACACCATCTGTCCGGTGGGCACGCTGCTCGGTTTCTTCGCCCGCTTCTCTTGGCTGAAAATCCATTTCGATGAGCAAAAATGCCGCAACTGCGCTGCATGCAGCCGCAATTGCAAGGCATCCTGCATCGATTACACCACGCACACCGTGGACCATAGCCGATGTGTGACCTGTGGCAACTGCATCGACAAGTGCCGCTTCGGGGCGCTGACCTATTCACACAAGGCACCGGTCACCGTGGAGAGCGCCGGCGGCACGGCGCCCGTCGACCAGTCGAAACGCTCTTTCCTCATGGCTACGGCGCTCGTCTCGGCGGCTGCCATCGCACAGGAGAAGAAATTGGTGGACGGCGGACTGGCAACCATCGAGGACAAGGTGGCCCCAGAGCGTAAGACACCCATCACACCGCCGGGTTCGCTCAGTGCAGCCAATATGGTGCGGCGCTGCACCGCCTGTCAACTCTGTGTGTCGGAGTGCCCCAACGAGGTGCTGCGCCCATCAGCGGGTCTGCTCACCCTTATGCAGCCCGTCATGTCCTACGAGAGAGGTTATTGCCGACCGGAATGCACACGCTGCTCAGAGGTCTGTCCGGCAGGCGCCATCAAGCCCATCACTCCCGAGGAGAAGTCGGCCACACAGATAGGGCACGCCGTGTTCATCAAGAAAAACTGCGTGGCCATCACCGATGGTGTGGAGTGCGGCAACTGTGCCCAGCACTGTCCCACAGGTGCTATAGAGATGGTGCCACTCAACGAGGAGGACGACGACACGCCATACATCCCTGCCGTCAACGAGGCACGATGCATAGGATGCGGTGCCTGCGAGCACCTCTGTCCCGCCAGACCTTTCTCTGCCATCTATGTCGAAGGGCACGAGGTGCATAAAGAGATATGAGGAATTAGGAATTAGGAATGAGGAATTAGGAATTAGGAATGAGAGAACGATCTCTGGCAACTAAAACCTACGGTGGCCTCCATAATTATGCATTATGAATTATGAATTCTGCATTATAAATTGTGCATTATGAATTATGAATTCTGCATTATAAATTATGCATTCTGCATTATGAATTATGAATTATAAATTGTGCATTATGAATTATGAATTGCCACGACTCTTCCAAGGAAAAAAGGAAAAAAGAAAAAAGGATAAAAAGATAAACAATGAAACACAATATATCACGCCGGCAATTCCTCAAGGTGATGGGAGCCGGTGTCGTCACCACAACAGTGGCTGCCTGCGGAGGCAAAAATAGTGCTAATGGCGCAGCCGACGATTACAAAAACCAAGGGGAACCTCCCGTGGGGAAAATGACCTACAGGGTCAATCCGAAGACCAAAGAGAAGGTGTCGCTGCTGGGGTATGGCATGATGCGCCTGCCTAACACGCCGGATTTAGAGAAAGGCAAAGAGGTCATCGACCAGGAGATGGTCAACCGCCTTGTGGATTATGCCATGGAGCATGGCGTCAATTATTACGACACGTCTCCTGCCTACTGTCAGGGTCACTCCGAGGAGTCGACGGGCATCGCACTGCACAAATTCCCTCGCGACAAATATTACGTTGCCACCAAACTCTCGAATTTCGACCCCTCGCAATGGACCAAGGAGGCGTGCATCAATATGTACCATAACTCCATGCGCTATCTGCAGGTCGATTACATCGATTACTACCTGCTGCACGCCATAGGCAATGGCGGTGTGGAAACGCTCATGAAAAGATACATCGACAATGGCGTGATGGACTACCTGCTCAAAGAGCGGGAGGCAGGACGTATACGCAATCTCGGCTTCTCGTTCCATGGCGATATCGCATGTTTCGACTACATGCTCGAACACCATGACAAATATCAGTGGGACTTCGTGCAGATAGAACTCAATTATGTGGACTGGGATTTCGCCAACGAGATTAATGATGGCAATACCGATGCAAGTTACCTCTATGCAGAACTGCAAAAGCGCGGTATCCCGGCTGTTGTCATGGAACCACTCCTCGGCGGCAGGCTCGTCAACATACCGCAGTTCCTCGCTACCCGCATCAAACAGCGCGACCCCGAGCACTCCGTCGCTTCATGGGCGTTCAGATATGCCGGGACTCCCGAAGGGGTGCTCACCGTTCTCAGCGGCATGACCTATATGGAGCACCTGAAAGACAATATTTTGACTTACTCGCCACTGAAGCCGACAAGCGAGGACGACAATGAGTTCCTTTACCAGGTGGCCAAGGAAATCGTAGGTGGCGAGACCATCCCCTGCAACGACTGCAAATACTGCATGCCCTGTCCCTATGGCATCGATATCCCCGGCATCTTCGTGCACTACAACAAGTGCAAGAACGAGGGCCGCTTACCCGTTGGGGTGATGGACGAGGAGTACCGTAAACGGCGGCGCGAATACCTCATCGGTCTCGACAGGGCGGTGCCGCGCATGAGGCAGGCCAACCACTGCATCGGTTGCGGACAGTGTGTGTCGCATTGCCCGCAGAATATCCAAATTCCTCGTGAGCTGAGAAAAATCGACCAGTTCGTCGAACAGCTCAAAACGCACCCCGTCGTCTTCAAGGATGATGAAGAAGAGGAATGAGGAATTTTCAAGTTGCGCTTCTTTGAAGGTAATGGTTCTGACCAGTGTCTAACCCCGCAAAACAAACTTTTAAACCCGCAAAACATATGTCTAAACCCGTAACTATTCAACAATTCTTACGCTCAGGTGGATTTGCAATCCACCTGCATGGAGTATAAGCATTTTTAATGCGATTTTCGGATTGCAAATCCTGATATTCAATGCGTCGGGATTGCAAATCCCGACGAACATTACTATTCAGCGAATATTACGCTCAGGTGGATTTGCAATCCACCTGCATGGA
>CAMHEL010000085.1 GCA_946184125.1 uncultured Prevotellaceae bacterium | reverse complement strand
CGGGTACAGTGGATGCGGCTCTGCTGACCGGCGCCGATGCCGATGGCCTGACCGTCTTTCACATAGCACACACTGTTGCTCTGGGTGTATTTCAGCGTGATGAGTGCGATGATGAGGTCGCGGCGCGCTTCAGCGCTGAATGTCTTGTTCTGAGTGGGGATATTCTCGAAGAGAGCGTCATCGCTCAGGTCAATTTCGTTGCGTCCCTGCTCGAAGGTGATGCCGAAAACCTGCTTGCGCTCCACGGGGGCGGGACGGTAGGACGGGTCGATGCGAATCACGCAATAGGTGCCGCGGCGCTTCTCCTTCAGAATGGCCAGCGCCTCGGGGGTGTAGCCGGGGGCGATGACACCGTCGCTCACCTCGCGCTTCAGCAGAAGCGCGGTCTGCTCGTCGCATGTGTCGCTCAGGGCGACAAAGTCGCCGTAGCTGCTCATACGGTCGGCACCACGTGCACGGGCGTAGGCTGAGGCGATGGGGGAGAGCGACTCGAAGTCGTCGACAAAGTAAATCTTCCGAAGCGTGTCGCTCAGAGGAAGGCCTACGGCGGCACCGGCAGGCGACACATGCTTGAAACTGGCGGCAGAGGGAAGGCCGGTGGCCGACTGAAGCTCCTTGACAAGTTGCCAGCTGTTCAGCGCGTCGAGAAGGTTGATGTAGCCAGGACGGCCATTGAGCACCTCGATGGGAAGCTCACCCTCGTCCATAAAGATGCGGGAGGGTTTCTGATTGGGGTTGCACCCGTATTTCAATGTCAGTTCTTTCATGAGTATGGGTTTTTGGTGTGGGGGAGGTGGAAGTGGGGCTGTTGAGGACAAAACAAAAAAGAGGTTTCGGTGTGCGAAACCCCTTTATTTCCTTGCCATGAATCAGCTCTTGGCCTTGATAGCAGAGAACTTCTCCTTGATGCGTGCTTTCTTGCCAGTGAGCTTGCGGAGGTAGTAGAGCTTGGCACGGCGAACCTTACCACGCTTGTTCACCTCGATGCTGTCGATGTTGGGTGACTCAATAGGGAAAATACGCTCCACACCAACGGTGCCCGACATCTTGCGCACTGTGAAGCGCTTCTTGTCGCCATGACCGGAAATGCGAATCACTACACCACGGTAGAGCTGGATACGCTCCTTGTTGCCCTCGATAATCTTGTAGGCCACGGTGATGGTGTCGCCAGGGTGGAACTCATCAAATTTCTTACCGGCCTGCTTGGCCTGCTCAGCTACATTAGTCGCGAATGCTTGCTCAGCAATTTTTATCAAATCCATCTTGAATGTAATGTTATAAGTGACTTGTTCTCAGCGCAACATAACTAGGCAACTCTTCTTCCTGTCATCGGTTACGCAGAAAAGCGGTGCAAAGGTAATACTTTTTTTTCAGTTGAAAGCGTTTGATGGCAATTTTTTTTCACAACGGCCGGTTTTTCACCTAAAATGACCGCCGTATCGGAAAAAATGATTATCTTCGCCACATCATCAATGGAACTATCAACAGAACAACTTATACTATGAGGAAAAAGACGTTTCTTATGGGGGTGATGGCCACGATGATGGCTCTCTCCTCGTGTGTGACACATTACAGCGTGAGCGGCATCGACCGCACACGGCTGCTCATCGACAAGACGTACGACCAACCGCTGACAAGCGACGTGTCGACATTCATGAAACCTTTCAACGCCAAAGTAGACAGCCTCATGTCGCCCGTTGTGGGAAAGGCCGCCATGCCTATAGAGCCCTTCAGGCCCGAGAGCCCCATGGGCAACCTGATGCCCGACGTGCTCATGTGGGTGGGACAGGAGTATGGTGAGAAACCCGACTTCGGAGTATATAACATCGGTGGAATGAGGTCGGCTCTGGCAAAGGGAGACATCACCATCGGCGATGTGTTCGATGTGGCGCCTTTCGAAAACTATGTATGTTTCGTCACCCTCACGGGCGACAAGGTGCTGGAACTGATGGGGCAAATCGCCTACAGAGGAGGAGAGGGCGTGAGCCGAGAGGTGAAAATCGTCATGACACCCGACAAAAAACTCAAACGTGCCACCATATTGGGAAAAGAGATTGACCCAGCAGCGAAATACCGCATAGCTGTCATCGACTATGTGTCGCATGGAAACGACCGCATGGTGGCATTCAAAAGTGCCACCGACCGGCATGAGCCCAAAGGAGACGATGCTCTCGCCAGGCAAGTATTAATCAGGTATATCAAGGCGCTCACCGAAAAGGGGAAAATGCTTGAAAGTCATATCGAAGGACGTATAACCATAGAGGAGTAGTAATCATGAAAATAAAACATATCTTCGTCGTAGCAATCGCCGCCATGATGTCGACCACGGCAGGTGCCCAGGACAAACAACTCGTCATCTTGCATACCAACGACACGCACAGCACCGTCACGCCGCTTAATCCCAATCTGGCCAACAAAGACCTGGCGGGAAGAGGCGGCTATTTCAGAAGACTCGAGTTCCTGAAGCAGCAAAGGGCTGAGAACCCAGACCTGCTCTATTTCGATAGTGGCGACTTCTGTCAGGGCTCACCCTATTTCACTCTGTTCCAAGGCGATGTGGAGGTGGGACTGATGAACAAAATGGGCATCGATGCAGCCACCATAGGCAACCATGAGTTCGACTTCGGGATGGAGAACATGGCAAGACTGTTCCGTATGGCCAACTTCCCCATCGTATGCGCCAATTACGACTTCACTGGGACTGTGTTGGAAGGACTGGTCAAACCATGGATAATTATCAAAAGAAACGGCGTGAAAATAGGTGTCTTCGGACTCTCACCCAAACTCGACGGCCTGGTGGAGAAACACAATTGCGAGGGAATCGCCTTCCGCGACCCCGTGGCAACGGCACTCGAGGTGGCTACTTTCCTTAAGACAAAGAAAAAATGCGACATGGTGATATGCATCTCGCATCTGGGATGGGAGACCGACCTCGACGATGACGTGGAGATGATTAAAGGCTCGAGATACATCGACCTCGTTCTCGGAGGGCACTCACACACCTATTTCGAGGAACTGAAATATGTGGGTGACCTCGACGGTAAACAGGTGGCAGTCGACCAAAACGGTAAGCATGGCATCTGGATAGGAAAAATGACCGTCAACCTCAACAAGAAAAAATAATCTCGGCTGCGCAGATTGAAAATTTGAGATTAAAAAAGAGGCTTTGCTGGTTCCGTTTGTTGCGATGTCATCGCAACTATGCACCATAGCTCATACTCTTTCATTCCACAAAAATAGCGGCTCTGGTGAGAGCCGCTAACTTTTGTGGGTTTCGTATTCCGAATATCAGGGAAGGCTGATAGCCTCTTGAGGACACTGGTCTGCGCAAGCACCACACTCGGTGCACAGATCGGGGTCAATGGAGTAGATGTCGCCTTCAGAGATAGCCTCGTTGGGGCATTCGCCGATACATGAGCCGCAAGCAATGCAGCTGTCGCCAATTACATAAGCCATATTCGTTAAATTTACTGGTTGGGTTAAAAATGATTTACAATCTCGTTGATACCTATTTCTTAGGTGTTGCAAAGATACAAGAATAATTTGTTTTACCTACAAATGGGGATGAGTATTTTTCATATTTATAATTTGTCTAAATAATGTTGAATGCAATAAGGAGGCACCAAATGACGTTATATAAGAGTATGACATACCGCTTTCAGACATTGATGCTCGCTTTCCTTGCGCTGATGTCCTCCGCCTTGGTGTCCGCACAGGACCGTAAGGTGGAGAACAGACCCTATGTGGACCTCAGACCCTTCCACTTTGGCGTACTGGTGGGCTCGCACCTGCAGGACATCGAGTTCCTGAACGTGGGGCCGCAGCAGATAGAGATGGAGGACGGCACCTACCGCGAGCGCATCGTCACGTGCGACCAAGACCGCTGGGACCCTGGCTTCAACGTGGGCGTGCTTGGGGAACTGAGGCTGAACACCTATTTCCAGTTCCGTGTGGCTCCTGCCATGTATTTCGGAAATAGGCATCTCACATTCCATAACATCAACGAAGAGGCTATAAAGGAAGAGCATCAGGACATGAAGACGGCTTATATCTCAACCGCTCTCGACCTCATCTTTGCTGCTCCACGCTTCAACAACCACAGACCGTATGTCATTGCTGGTCTCAACCCGATGATTAACCTCTCGGGAAAAGACAATGACTATATCAAGCTGAAGCGTTACGACCTCTTTGCTGAAGTGGGGCTTGGCTGTGACTTCTACCTCCCATTCTTCAAACTGCGACCGGAACTCAAGTTCCTTTTCAGCCTCACCAACAGTCTCGACACCGACCATGTGAACCACCTCAAGAACCGGGAGATGATACCCTACACCAATTCGGTGAGCAAAGCCACCACAAAGCTGATTGTCCTTACTTTCCATTTCGAGTAACTGATGTTTAGGCTTAAGGCTTTAGACTTTAGACTCTAGACCTTAGACGCTAGTTAGAGTTGAGAGTTGAGAGTTGAGAGTTGAAGGTTATGTAGAATGAGGAATGAGGAATACCGTTTCTTCAGTTTTAGCTCTTCCTGTTTTCGTTTTCCGTATGCTGCGGTTTCGCCGCAGCAAACAGCCATGAGCCCTCAAAGCTAATGTCTAAACTCCTAAACTCCCAAACTCCTAAACTCCTAAAAAGTCTAAACTCTTCAAAACTGCAAAAAGAAAGCCCAGGGCAACGCCCTGGGCAATAAGAGGTTATTGTTTTTCTTTTTCCAATTCTGGCTCTTCTGGGTCCCACAGGTGGGGCTGAATCAGATACGACTTGACACCTTCTGACTCTTTCTCGTTCACTTGGGGGAGCGAACTGTCACCACCCTTCGGGCCAGACCCTGCAAGCAAGGTATACTGCACGACAGTCTTCTCCATGATGGGAGCGATATATCTCTTTTTCATAACTATTCCTTATTTTTATTTTACAACCCTTTTCTTTCCTTTCCAGATATAAATGCCCTTGGGCAGCGACTCATGAGAGGTGTGGCGTATGCCCTGTAGCGTATAGACGGCATCGTCCGTAGCGGCATCGTCCACCACAGGCGACTTCACGGGCGTTGCCGAGCGGGTGTCGAAGCAGAATTGAACCGCTGCGTTGCTCGCATCTTCGCCATTGTTGTAATAACCGGTGAAATAGGCCCTGAATGGTGCTATTTCCACATCGTCCTCGGTGAACATGAAGTCGTTGCCCTCGTCGTTGAGCGCATAAACCAAGGAGCGGTTGGTGGCGAATGTACGCCCTATCATGTCGTATTTACCGTTGTTGCTCGAAATGGCCTTGCATGTGCCCGGCTTGATATGGGCATTGTGGCCAGTGAAGGTGAACGTCTTGTCGCGAAGGTCGTATTTCTTGCCCCATGAATTGTCGGGAACAGCTACGATGTAAGGCGTGTAGGCTTCCATGGAGTTGACATAAGAGAACGTCACCACCTGACCGTCGTCGCTGCTGAAACCATAGAGCCAGAACTTGCGACCCTCGTCGTCGGAGGAGACAAACCAGGGCGTGGGCTCATCATCGACAGCAACGTCGGCCTGCTCCACGGAGAAGGGAAGGACGATGGTGGACCAACCACCGCTGTCGCCACCATGATGCCCCGTGCCGAATGTGCGCGTATAGCTGATGTCATCGGCGGTGAAGTCAACGGGTGAGAGGAAGGGGTAGTTGTCGTCGAGGGTGATGCGCTCCGAATGGTTGCCTATCACAACGTTACGGCCTTCGAGGGCAGACGGCACCGAGGCTCCTTCGGCGAAGACAAAGAGCGTGTTGGCATTGCCGCCAGAGGGAACCATGGAGGCGCGCTCGGAGTAGCGAACATCCACATACAGCGCATCAGAGGGGATGCTCATGCCCGACACCTGAGCGTCGCGGTATAGCTTCGTCCCATTGGGAAGACCCACCACAACGCCCTTCGAATAAGTCTTGGAGCGGCTGTTTGTCTGCGTCTCCACTTCACCATAATCGAAATAGGGGAATTCGTATTTTATGTTGTAGCTGTAGCCAGCTTCCAATCCAGTGAAGTCAAACTCCAGCACCTGCTCGCTGAAGGCCGGGATGTTCACCTGTTGAGTCAAGGTGTTCGTCTCGGAATTATTCTTCAAGAGGATGGCTTTCACTTCATGCTGAAAGGCGGTGGAGTTCTTGTTGATCAGACGAATACGGGCTTTTAGGGTGTCGCCAATCAGGTAGTTGTTGTCCGTGTAGTTGTCAAACCACATCTCAAAGTCCACACAGGAGTTGTTGTCCGCAGTCTGGTTGGTCCAGTAGACCATCTCCTCAAACCAATCATCGCGATACAGCCTGATCAATGTGCTGCTGGTGAGCTTTTTACTGGTTTTTGCCAGCGTGATGGTTCCTGTGGCGCCAGGGGCTGTCTTCAGCTCCACTTTCTTCGGGCTCGAATCACCTGCCTTATGGACATAATACGAGCCACAGAGCTCTTCGCAGCCCGTGTTGGTGAAGGTAATTGTGTTGGTGTACTTCGTTTCGCCACTCTTCTTTGTACTGGTGAATTTGGTCACCTGGATGGCTGTGGAAGGGGTCAACGTGATGCCTTCTCCACCAACTTCGGCTTTCACATAGAACGTGTCGCTGTGATACATCGGGCGCCACTCATCGCTTGTGTTGATGCGGCATATCGGCACGATGGTGTAGGTGCCGTAGGCCCACTCTTCGCCGATGTTGAGCAAGAAGTGAAGGCATTCCTCGCTATCCGAGAAACTTCCCTCGTTCTCACCTACCACTTTTATCAGGCGGCCCGCTTCATCGTACACACCACAGGCATAGTGGTAGTATTTGTAATACCAGCCAGGTTCGTCGCCCTCATAGTCGCGGATGAAATTGGCATTGGCCGAGACGAGGATGCCCACCTTCTCGTCGCTGTCATAGGCACGCGACTGACGATGAAGTGTACGAGGACCCATCAGCTGGAGACCGGTGACATTCAGCATCTCGTAATCCTGAATGTCTGTGTTGCCCGTGGGGGGCTGGATGCCGATGACCGCATCGCAGTTATTATTGAAAGAGCCATAGACTGATGTGCTTTTGGGGTCGGGCTGCAATGAGGTGAGGGCGAACCAATTGTTCTTTTCGTTCCATCCCCAGTTGATATAAAACTTGCCGGTGGAGGCTTGATAACCGGTGACGATGAAGGAATGACCACCCATGTTGCCTTCGCCACCCAAAATGACGGGGCGGCCTTCGGCAAGCTCATTGTAAATCATGTCCGACCACTGCGTAGAGGTCATATGCGCACGACGCACATAACGGGCACCACAGTCATAACCGAAATTATCTTTCAATGCATAGGGAATGTTGCTTTGGTATGCGCCCGAAGCATTGGAGGTATAGTCCATCTTCATCGCCTGACCACAGTAGCGCATCAACTGAGCAACGGCTTTCTTCGAAGCATCGGAAGTTGGCTTCGTGGCGGTCATTGAGGCCCAGTCGAAGGACTCAATTGCGTCCAAAGCGGGCACATTGTATTTCTTCGTGGCCGTTTCATAGCTGTCCAATGCGGTGCAACCGTGCTGGAATGTCTCGCCATTGCGGCCTACACGCCCCCAGTAGTACATAATCTGGGCCATCGCAGTGGCTATACAACCCGTCGAGCAGGTAGTGCCTCCGAATTTGCATTCCTGGTTGTAGGGCGAATCCTGATTCCAAACGGTGGGCACCATGTTGTCAATCTGGACCCTCTGTGCAGCAGGAGCGGCAGCAACCGAAGGCTGATAACCCACCTGCTGTGCCCATGCTATCTCGTCGGCATACATCTCAAGCCATGCGCGCATGTTGCATGGAAGGTCCTCCATGCTGAGGCCCTCCTCTGCCTCGCCATAGCCTAATATGGGGATGGCTACATCATCGCCCGAGGCTATCACAAAACCGCCGTCGGCTACGTTGAAGGCATAGAGCACGCTGTTGGGCGTGGAGGATAACTTCGCGGGGCGCTCGATGGTGAACGACAGCGTCAGGCGAGGCTCGCCTTTTGACTTGCGCATCCCGCTATGAGAGATGAACTCACGCGCTTGGCGCTTGGCGGTTTCGAGGGTGATAGGCGCGGCAAACAATGTCGCCGGCAACATTAATGCGACCATCACCGCCAGGATGGACACATAACACTGAAACTTTTTCATGTTCTTATTCTTCTGTTTAGTCTATGATGTTTTAGTTTTCTTCTGCTGATACTTCCTGCTGTTCCTTCTCCTTAGCACAACTATTTCTCACATTTTCCAATGCTGTTGAGTTGCCATCTCTCTACTTCTCTATGCTGATTGGCCGCTGAATCGGTATATTCCAAAATGACAGGTTCTTCCGTATGCTGCGGTTTCGCCGCAGCAAACAACCGTGTGCCCTCAAAGCTAATGTCTAAACTCCCAAACTACTAAACTCCTAAACTCCCCCAAAGAATCTCACATATTTAGTTCTCGTGGGATGACCAGGATGTTTTGGCATCCGGTGATGTGTTGGTTGTCGTCTTCGAGGTTGTTGATGTGGAATTGTATTTTCTGCTCGTGTGATTCGTTGTATAGGGTGATGGTGCGGCTGATGACGCTTAGGCCAGTGCCTGTTCCTCGTGTGTTTCGGCGGATGTCGAATCCTGGGCCGTTGTCCTCTACGGTGATGATGGTGGTGTCGTCGGTGGCTGTAGCGGTGATGGAGAGGCGCTTCTCCCCCTCTTTTGGTGCGAGGGCGTGCTTGATGGCATTCTCGGCGAGGATTTGCACGAAGGTGGAAGGCACCCATCGGGTGTCGAGGGTGTCGTCGTCGGGCCTGTTGATGGTGTAGGTGAAACTGCTGTCCATGCTTTTCTCTGCCACCTGGATGTAGTCTTCGGTGAAGTCAAGTTCCTCGCGTAGGGTGACCATGACTTTTCTTGACACGGCAAGCTGCGAGCGCATGAGTGTGATGATGCGCTCGATGGTGCTGTCGGCCTCGGAACCTTGCTGGGTGGTGGCATGCTTGAGCACATTGAAAATGAAGTGGGGCGCAATGACGTTGCGGTCGTTCGCTATCTTGAGCTGAATGATTTGAAGCTTTTTGTCTGCGTCGCGCTTGCGGAGATAGAACGTCCATGTCATCAACCCGAGGGCGATGAGCAGCAGGCATGCGATGAGTGCGGTGAAATAGAACCGGTCGCGACTGATTTCAGCGTTTTTCTCATTGAGACGCAATTGGTTGTGTAGTTTCAGCGTGTCGAGCATGAGGCGTGTCATCACGTCCGACGCCCTCATGTGCTCGCGGCTTTGGTCGATGGAGTCCTTTCGCTGCTGATATTCACTGTAAATCTGTGATGCCCGAGCATGGTTGTTGGTCTTCACATAGTATGTGTGGAGGTACTGTTGCCGGATGTTGATCATATCCTCGTCGGTGGTCAGTCCGGCCGGCTCCTCGGCGATGATGCGTTTGACGGTTTCTGTGTCGCCTTTGTAAAGTGCATTGCCAATTCTGATGGTGTTGGCGTAGTAGATGGCATCGCCCACGTTGTTTGCCCTGAAGAAGCTGTCGGCTGGTTCCAGGTGCTTCATCGACTCCGAGTGGCGGCCTAAGTTGAGCAGCACGTCGGCCATGTTGAGCTGGCAGAGAAAATCATCGAAACCGTTGCGGATGCCGTAGCTGCCAATCAGACTGTCGAGTGTGTTGAATGTGCCGAGAGCCGCCTCATATTCCTTCTCGTAATACTTGAGATTGCCGTAATTGTTGAGGAACATCATCTTCATGTTGGCTTGCATCTTGTCGTAGCTTTTGCGCGCCTTGGCATAGTACTCCTCCGACAATTTGTAGTCCTTCAAGATGCAGTAGATACGTCCCAGACCGATGTAGAAGGTGTGGTTTGTCTCCTCGGGAAGCTGCAGCGAGTCGCTGATGACCAGTGCACGTCGGTACCAAGTGGCGGCCTCTGGCAGGTTGCTCTGCTGCATGTATACATCGCCGATGTTGGCACAGATGTTCGGGACATTGTCCTGCATGTCGCTCTTGAGGAACAATTGATAGGCGCTGAGGTTGGTCGAGAGCGCCTCCTCGAGGTTCTGGTGGTAGAGATAAAGGTAATTGGCTTTCAGGTGGCAGGCTTCGGCAAGCAGACCGTTGATGCGTGGCGTCTTCACTTGATTGTTGGCGAAAGCCATGATGCGGTCGGTGAAAGAGAGCACCGAATCGGGCTTCTGGACGAGATACAGCCGTCCACGCTCCACGAGGTAGTCGTAATAGGTCAGACTGTCGGGGGAGTGGGTGAGGGCGGAGTCGATAAGGGCGAGGGCTTGTGGCGACTGCTCGTCGACGGCATCGCCCACTACTTTCAGCCTCTCTATAGCCTCTGCCGAACGTGTCTCTTCGGTGGCTTTGTGGCAAGCGGCGAAAACAAATGCAAGCGCGATGACGAAATATACGATGTGGTGCTTTCTCATTTTGAAGAATGTAGGATGGAAAAGGACCATGATGGCCGCCTGTGCCCGAATATGTGTCAGATGCTGTAGAACCTCGACATGAGCTGCCGCTTGAAAGAGGCTCCCACATGAACATAATTCACCCAGTGGAAGGGTGGGTAGAATTCACAGCGGTTGTCGATGACCTGGTATAAGCAGTCTATATTGATGATGAACTTCTGGTTGACTTGCACGAACTGCTCTCCCAAGGAGAGCAATTTCTTGCTGTTGACGGTGCGTTTCAGCTTCACAGGTTTGTCGCTTTGGGCCAAAATGGCCTCCCATAGGCGCAATTCGCTGTTGTATTGCAATATGCCGATGTCTTGCAGATGGATAAGGCGGTAGTCGGAGCTGTTGATAGACATCAGCATGCTCCGCTCCGAAACATATATCCTTCCATTGCTCTTCGGAGCTTGTTGCATTGGGGCTACCAACAGCCTCCTGATAATCCCGTTGAGGTCATCAAGGCAAATGGGCTTGAGGAGAAAGTCGAAAGCATGATTGCGGAACGACTCCAGCATATAGTCGACATATGCGGTGTAGATGACGAACCTGCATTTCCCCAGAGTCTGTGCATCGAGACTCTCGATGAGTTCCAGACCTTTCATGTCGGGCAGTTCGATGTCGAGAAACACCACATCGGGAGAATGCTTTTTAATGCCCTCCAGGCTCTTGGCGCCGTTGTCGTACGTGCCAATGACTTCTATTTCATTATAATGTTGTAGGTAGGCTTCTAACAACTTGATGTCTTTCGGGTCATCGTCTATGATGATGGCTCTTAGGTGTTGGTCTTTATTCATGTGTCCATTCCAAAAGGTGTCTATGATAAATAGATGTAGCCGTTTTGTAACCACATTGCAATTTTGTGTTGCAAATTTAAACATTTTTTAGTAATATTCCAAATTGTGCTTTTGGCCGTTTTGGAACGAATGTATCAAAATCATGATTATATGCCTGCTTTTCGTGCTTATTTAGAGAAAAATTTTTAGGTTTATAGGCTTTTGAGTATTATAGGCTTTTCGTTTTTTTTAGCCATTTTGGCTTTCCGTTTTTTCGCTTTTTCGTTTTTTAGGCATACCGTTACACCGATATACCTTTATACCGTCATAATTACTTACCACGTTTTCATGTTAGAGTTTAGGGTTTCTGCGTTCTCCGTATGCTGCGGTTTCACCGCAGCAAAACCATGGAAAAGCAAAAACTACCCCAAAAGAAACTCCCGCAGCCGATAGACTGCGGGAGTTTTATTAGTGGAAAAAATTATTATTCTGTTGTTGTTTCCTCGGTATCGAGACCCAGTGCCTTGCGGGCGTATTTGTCGGTGGGGTCGATTTCGAGAAGTTTCTGATAGTAGGGCTTTGCTGTCTCAAGGTCCTGCTTGCTCGACCAGTAGATGTAACCCACCTCGCTGAGAGCGCTCTTCAGATAGTCCTTGTCGCTGCTGTCGAGCTCACCACCTTTGGCCTCAAGGTCATTAATCAAGGCGCAGAGGTAGGTGATGGCCTCGTCGTCGCGCTCGCAGAGGTATGCCTGATGGCCCTTCTGGAACTTCACGAAGTTGGCGGTGTGGGGATACTTGTTGAGCAGGTTGTCGTAGACACCAAGTGCCTTCAGCCAGTTCTCCTCCTTGTCCTCACCATCCTTCACCTTCTGGATGTAGATGCTGGCCAGCTTGCTGTACTCAGAGGGCTTGGCATCGGGGTTCTTGTCAAGGTAGAGGATGCTGTACTCCAGAGCCTTGTCGCTGTTGCCAAGTGCGGTGTAAGCCTCGGAAATCGACTGCAGGTTCTTGTATGAGGTCTCGTCCATGGCGAACGACTTGTTGAACTGCTCGATGGCATTCTCATACTGTCCGGCGCCGGCAAGTGCCTGGCCGTAGTAGTTGTAGTCGCCAGAGTTTTTCTCTGCGTCGTTCGACATCAGTTTCTGGGCATAGGTGACTGCCTCATTGTATTCCTTGCCAAGCACACCGTTGATCATAGCCAGACGGATGAAGCCCGAGTTGTCGGGGAAGCGCTGCATGGCAGTCTTTGCCACGCTCAGACCTTTCGCGTAGTCGCCGGCAGAGAGTGCGGAGAGTGCGTACTCACCGATGCGAGCCTCCTCCAGTTGGTTGATGTTGGCTTTGTTGAAGTACTCCAGGGCTTTATCGTAGTTGCCCGAGGTGTAGAAGGTGTGTCCGGTCTCAGCATCGACGGGGAAGTCGGGCACATTCTGCCTGAGAAGGTTAAGGGTTTTCTCTGCCTCTTCGGGGCTGCGCTTGCGGTAGACGTTGGCATAGCTGAGGTATCCGTGCGGGTTCTTCGGGTCGAGGTTGATGGCCTGCTGATACCACATGGCAGCCTGGCCGCCATCATCTTTCAGGGCCTCGATGTCGCCTTTGAGGATATAGGCATCGCCGAAAGACTTGGCCTTCTTGAGTGCGAGGTCAGCGCACTCGGCGGCTTTGTCGAAGTTCTTGCTTGCCAGATAGGCATTGCCCAGGGCAACCATTGCGGCGGGGTCTTTCTTGAAGCTCTTCATGTAGTCTTTCACCAAGGATTTGGCAGCGCCGGTGGCCTGCGGGTCATCCTTGAGGGCTTTCGCCACCTCACCGATGACTGTGTTGTAGTCCTGAGCCATAACGGGAGCCGACAGTCCGAGAACCATGGCACCCATGACGAGGAATTTCACTGCTTTTTTCATGTTCGTTGAGTTTTTATTTCCTTTGTAAAATTGATAATGAGTTCACTGTGTATGATGACTTTCTTAATGGAAAGTTTAATCAGTCGCGTTTGATTTTCACCTTTTTTATGGTGATGTCGCCACGATAGGGCAGAAGTCCGGCCCGCTTGACGATAAGCTGGCCTGTGGGGCTCGTGGTGTAGTTGGCGAAGCTCCAGGGCAGTTTGCGCTGAGGGTCAACGCAGATGGCGTAGAGCGTGCGGGCGAAGGGATAGCGCCCGTCGAGCAGATATACCTGGTAGGGCTTCCAACTGTTGGAAGCGGTGGCAACATCGTTGGCCGTCACTTTCATCACGCGTATTTTGTTGATGAACGTCAGGTTGGTGGTGTCGCCTTTGTCGTTCAGCCAGTTCGAGCCGATGATGCCGATGGCACCGGGGGTGTTGTGGACATACTCTATCACCTCGGCGCTGGTTTTCGCTGCGGTGATGTTGGGGTTGTCGATGGGCTTGCCGTCGAGGATGGAGTCGACGACATAGTGCAGGGTGGCCGACTCTTTGTTGTCGAACACCACATCGAAGTTGCCTAATTTCGAACCCTGGTAAATCTCATTCCATTTCGTCACCTTGCCGGTGAGGATGTCCTTGATGTTCTTCACCGAGATGCACGAGTCGTTGTTGTTGGGATTGATGATGAGTGCCAGTGCGTCGTAGGCAATGGGGAAGACGGAAGGCAACTGCTTCTTCGTCTTGAGGTATGCCGTCTCGCTGTCTTTCAGCGGACGGGTGGTGAACAGCAGGCACGTCTGCATGTCGCGGATCATCTCGAAGCCTCTGTTCTCTGTCGTGTCGAGTAGGTTGATTTTTGCCTTCGGCCATTTGAACTCAAACTGGTCGATGAGCTCCTGCACGACGGGTTTGAGACTTTCATCCGCCACGATGGTTACTTCGCCCGAGGTTTCGGTGTCGGTCCTGCCGCCACGCTTGTCGCTGTTGTCACACCCAATGAGGGCGGTGGTGGCAAGGATGCAGAAAAAGGTGTAGATGAATGTCTTTCTCATTTTTTGTGTAGTTTGTTGGTGTAAAAAACTGTCGTCAGGGGCAGCAGAGATTGCCCCTGACGACGTTTTGAAATCACAGCGTCGTTGCCATATAGGACAGCGTTCTGCACAGAGTTTACTGAAGCTTGAAGGTCACCGGCAGGTTGTACTTCACACGCACGGCTTGTCCGTTCTGCTTACCAGGCTGCCACTTAGGCATTGCCTTACAAACGCGGACGGCCTCCTTGTCGAGTGACGGGTCAACACCCCTGACTACCTGCACGTTGCTGATGGAACCGTCGGGCTCAACGATGAATGAGACGACGACACGGCCTTGGATGCCGTTCTCCTCAGCCACGGGAGGATAGTGGATATTTGAACTCAGCCACTGCATGAGGGCGGAAGGACCACCGGGGAATGAGGGCTGCTGCTCCACAACTTCCCACACTTTCTGGGCCACTTCCTGCTTGACTTCCTGCTTGGGCTCTTCGACGACCACTTTCTCAACCACTGCCTCGCGGGCGGCCTCGATGGTACGGTCTTTCGTACCTTCCTGGTCCTTCGTACCCACGGCGGTGTTGGCATCGAGTTGGTCCATCTGCTTCACTTGGTTCTCTTCTTTCACCAGCTCATCCTTCTTGATGACAGGGGCGGTGAACTTCTGAGTCTCACGCACCTGGGGAAGCTCCTTCTTGGGCTCGAATTTGGGTTTCTCCACTTTGGGTTTCTCCTCTTTCTTCTCCTGTTTGGCCTTCTCCTGAAGCTTTGAGAGCTCGAGCTGCTCCATATAGGCTTGGCGCTCGGCTGCGAGCTTGTCGGCGTGGATTTTCCATGCCAGGTATCCACCGATGAGCGCTGCAGCGACAATCAGTATGGCAAGAGCAAGGACGTTGCGCTTCGATGTGCCCTTACGAAGCTGGTATGCTCCGTATTCCTTGTTCTTGTTTTGGAACACCATGTCGATCCATTTAGGATCGTAAAGATCAATATTTGACATAACTTGTAGCTTTTTTTAGGTTATCAATTACATCTTTACACCTTTCTTCTCGAGAAGCTTCTCGTCGTCGGGTGTGATCTTATCGATGACGTATGTTCCAATACTCAGAATCTGCATCTCGTCGAGAGCGTCGACCATGTTCTTGTAAGAAGCATTGTCGGTGGGCTTGATGACGATGGTCAGCGTCGGGATTTTGCCATCTTCCAACTCACCAGCCTTCAACTTGCTCAATGCCTTGGCATAGGTGCTGTCGTTGTAGTTCTGGGGGTTGTTGTGACGGTCGATGGCGAGGTTCTTCACGGCAAGCTCGATGCGCTTCACCGGTTTGGTTCCATCTTCCACGGCATGCTCGCGGAGCACGTTGCGGATGCCATCGTTGCCCCAAGTCGTCTCCTTCACCCAGTCGGGGTTGTTGTACTCGGGCTCTCCTTCGGCGTAGTAGATCTTGTTGTCGGCTGCGATGTAGAGGGTCACCGTCTGAGAAGCCTTCGACTCGTTCTTGTTCGACTCGTCCTGGTTCTCATCATTACTCGGCATGGTGAGCTCCATGGTTTGAGGCTTGCTCAGTGTCGTACACAGCATGAAGAATGTGATGAGAAGCATCAGCATATCCACCATAGGAGTAAAGTCCACGCGGACATTTATCTTCTTTTGTTTGCTTTCTTTCTTCTTAGCCATGACTATTCCTCCTGTGTTTTGAGATTGGTGATCATGTAGTAGTGGCTCTCATCCATGTCCTGAAGCTCGCTCATCACCTTCTTCACCGTCTTGTAGGGAGTGGTGGCGTCGGCTTTGAGGGCAATCTTGATGTTCTCGTTCACCTCACGTGCAGCAGCGACCCATTGCTGGAACTCGCTCATGCCGCCTTCGATACTGTCGAGGGGGATACCCTTGGTGGGCAGCACCTTCTGGCGTTGGTCGGTTGACATCATCAGGTAGGACTTGAGCTCATCGAGGGGAACACCGAAGGTACCCTCACGCGTGAACACGTCTTTTTCGAGTGCGTTGGCATCGGGCATCATGGATGACAGTGTCTCACCCAGCTGCTCTGTGTTGTCGATACTCATGAAGACTTGGCCTTCGCCTGTGGGCACACCGGCCGCGTCTTTCTCGGGGTTGACGAGGATGGTGAGCACACCATTCTCGGGCACCTTGATCTCGGAGACTGACCCAGGGACGTTGACCTTCACTGGCTCGTTCTTGACGAACGTTGACGTCAGCATGAAGAAGGTCAGCAGGAGGGTCATGACGTCCGACATAGGCGTCATATCGATCCAGACATCACTTTTCTTAACTTTTACTTTACCCATAGCGATAAATGTTTAGAGGGTTAGCAAAAATTAAGCCTCGTCTGTGTGGTTTGCTTCGTAGGTCTGAGCTATTGAATAACCAACCTCGTCGAGTGCGAAGGTCAACTTATCTACCTTGTTGGTGAAATAGTTGTAGGACACCACGGCGCACCACGATGTACCGATACCGAAGGCGGTATTGATCAGAGCCTCAGAAATACCAGCGGAAAGTTTTGCGGAGTCTGCACCACCACCAGCGGACAGAGCGGAGAACGACTTGATCATACCGACCACAGTTCCGAGAAGTCCGGTAAGTGTACCGAGGGTAACGAGGGTAGCGATGATGGGGAGGTTCATCGTCAGAGTAGGCATCTCAAGCTGTGAAGCCTCTTCGTGAGCCTGCTGAATCTTTGCCACCTTCTGGGCTTTCTTGATACCAGGAGTAGCTTCCATCTCGCTGTAAGCTCTCAGTGAAGCGGAAACGACGTTGGCGACAGAACCCTTCTGCTGGTCGCAGATTTGCTGAGCCTTTGCGAAGTCACCTCTGTTGAGGGCGTCCTTGATGTTGGCAACGAATTTGGGAAGAGCACCCTTGCCGAATGCGGTCTTCAGAGCGAGCCAGCGCTCGATAG
>CAMHEL010000084.1 GCA_946184125.1 uncultured Prevotellaceae bacterium | reverse complement strand
CTCTACAGGAATGTCGACAAGGCAGCCACCGAGGCCTTGCCCGAGAATGCCGGCAAACTGGTCTATGACTACAGCCTTGGCGTGGGCGAGAGCACCGACCCCAGCGGCATCGACGCAGAGGCCAGCATGAAGCAGGGTGCTCACATCATCTTCCAGGACTTCAACAACTCTACAGACGATTTCCATGAGCGCCAGCGCTGCTCGCTGAGAGACTAACGACAAATCATTTCCTCAATATGCTACCCGCCTACCACATCGCCACCCCATATGCCACCTGCTCACGCACCACATCAACAGCGCGTGGACTGTCGGCATGCCTCGTGGCGTGGCGATGTGGAATGGTCGGGCTGCTGCTGTTGGCCTCGCTGGCGATGCATGCACAAGATTCCCTGCTCTTGCACGACTACTCCTTCGTCAAGGATGCCGACGCATGGCTCACCAGCCAAAATGCCGCTGCACTTACCCGGTTCGCCTCACACAACATCGCCAACGCCCAATTGTCGCTCACCCGTGAGAAGGGTGGGTTCACCGACTTTTCTGGTTCTCCCGACGCCATCACCTTCAATGCCGGAGTGGAGTCGTTCTACCGCATTGGCAGTCGGGCTGTGGGCTATGGACTGATGAGCTACGAGAATTTCTCGGGTAAGGAGATGGGTGGGTCGGCGTTCATCGACACCTCCCGGCTGCCTTTCGACCTGGAGGAAGACTCGCTTACCAACCTGGGCAGGAAGCACCGCGATACCTATCACCTGACAGGCGGTGTGGGCATCGATGTGTGGCATGGCATCTCATTGGGTGCCCGTCTTGACTACAAGGCAGCCAACTACGCCAAATACAAGGACCTGCGCCACAAGAACAAGTTGATGGACATGACTCTCACCACAAGTGTGTTCTGGCCCATCGCAGGGGTGGTGGATGTGGGTGCCTTCTACTATTACCGCCGCACCACCGAGAGCCTCAAGTTCAATCTCTATGGCCGTGAGGACAAGACCTATGTCACTTTCATCAACTACGGTCCGTTTATCGGCGAGACAGAGCAGTTTGCCAACTCAGGCTTCACCGACAAACTGCGTGAGTTGCCCATGGTAAGCAACCATAACGGCATCGGCCTGCAATTAGGCTTGCATTTGGGCCGCAACCTCACTCTCACCAACGAGGCCACACTCGCCTATCGCGAAGGTTATTACGGGCGCCGCTCTGAGAACACCAACTCCTATTCGTTCCACCGCTCCCATACCTACGACTATCACGGACGGTTGTCTTACCACACCATGGCATCGGTTCATCACATCGACGTGAACATTGGTGCCGAGAACCTTGTCAACCACTTCGAGACTTTCCGCGAGAAACGCAACGAAAGCGGTGCCTCGTATTATGAGTATTACGACCCCGTGAAGACGGCCAACAAATTATGGGTAGAGGGGAGGGTGGCCTACACGGCCTACCTGGGCATCCATGGCGAACTGCCCACATGGACCCTCACTGCCAGTTGCCAGTGGATGCACCGCAAGCAGACAGCCTACGACTATCCCTACTACCGGCGACAGCGGCTCAACAACCAGGAATGGGGTCTTGCAGCCACCCATAACTTGCTGATGCGCAAGGGACTGCTGTCGCTGAGTCTCTCGGGGGTATTCCTCAATGGCAATGGCGCCCCGTTCGAAGACCACACCTTTGTGACACCCTCCGACAAACAGCACCCCTCGCCAACGATGGATACCTGGCTCTATCGCGAGCACCAATGGCTCACCGCCCCCCAATATAGCGTCGGAGGCAGCGCGAAATACACGTTCCGCTTCCCCGCCACGCGCATGGCCACTTATTTGGGCGCAACCGTGAGGCATCATAAAGTGAACGCGCCCAATGCTTATAGCAACGGGCGCGACCACACCCAGGCAACTCTTTTCCTTGGTTGCACTTTCTAACCTCAAATCTGCCATGCAGGGCTTCTGGATGATGTGACCCTGTTCAGAGGCTTCATCCTCTCACTTTTGATGAGACCACGCCCTTCATCCAGGTTCATTTCTGAATTCCTTTTATGGTCGCATACGAAGGCTTTTTCCTAAAAACTTCCACATCACTGAAATCAACCTGTTCCGGTTTGTCCTTCAATGCAGCGAAAGTGGCGTGAGTGCGCTCAGACTCCTACATTTGGACTCGATATTTACAACTTTCCTGTCATTTTGAAAAGTTGACTTGTCATGGTTTCACTTTAAAATTGTTACCTTTGTACCCATCAAGTTGTGAAAACCCATACTATGGCGCAAGCCGAGTGCAGAGCCATGAGTTATGCCTATTGTGCGTGAGATGGTGAAGACGGGAATTGAGAACCGTCAGAGCCCTATAGTGGATGGTTGTTACATCCCGCCTTTGTGGTGCAATGATTTCAGTGAGCAACGTTTGAAGTCAATCATTATTGGCAGACAGTAAAAGAACCTATAAACAATAAAAACCGAATTAGATGAGCGACAAGAACAACAATAGACTGGATATTTCCCTTGCTCCTTTACAAGAGAATGACAGGGAACAGTTTATCAAGGATAATCAATGGGCATTCCGATATGGAGCCCAAATAGAATTTGGTATGCGCGATGACCGCACCGAAGAGGGGGAAGAAGTAATCTCTCGAAGCACGATTGAGCGCTGCATCGATGGAGAGAATGCCGAAACATACCGCATTGTACAAGATGGTAAATACGTAGGAGGTGTGGTGTTGAGCATTGATAAAAAAGCCGGAAAGGGTGAACTGGAGTTGCTTTTCGTTTCACCTGATGTTCACGGCAAAGGCATCGGACAGGCTGCATGGAAAGCTGTAGAGGAACTCCATCAGGAGATTCGTGTGTGGGAAACCATCACACCCTATTTTGAGAAACGTAACATTCATTTCTACGTCAACCGTTGTGGATTCCAGATTGTGGAGTTTTGGAACAAGCATTTCCATGGTCCTGCAGTGCCCGAGGAGGAATCGGGCAATTGGAGTGAAGAAGACGAAATGTTTCTTTTCAGAAAAGTCTGCTCAAGATAGGTGAATATGATTAGAAGATAATATTATGAAAATAAATGCACTATTGATGAATGCTGCTGACAATGTGGTCACCACTGTCACAGAGATTGCCCAGGGAGAGGATGTCTGCTTCATGAAGGGCTGCGAATATGTTGTCCTCAAGGCTGTGGAGGATATCCCTTATTGCCACAAGGTGGCTCTGGTGGACATGCCGATAGGCTGTGAAGTAATCAAATATGGGGAAGCCTTAGGCCGTTTGGTGCAGCAGGTGGGCAAAGGAGGATGGGTGAACGACCGGAACCTGAAGAGTGAACTGCGTGACTACGACAGCGAACTGGTGGGAGCCGACTGGCAGATGTGTGCGGCGCAGTCGGAAGGTCAGCAGCCGAAGCCTTTCCAGTTCTGGGGATACCGTCGCACGGAGGGGCGCCCCGGCATTCGCAATCACATCCTGGTTCTGCCGACATGCGTCTGTGCCAGCGAGAGTTGCAGGATTGTTGCCAGTCAGATACGTGGTGCCGTGAACATCGTCTTCAACACGGGCTGTTCCGACGTGCAGGCCAACACCGATATGAGCCAGAAGATTCTGACGGGCTTTGCCTGCCATCCCAATATCTACGGCGTGGTCATCATCGGTCTGGGATGCGAGACGGTGCCCCACCGGGAGTTGAAGGAGAAAATCGGTCTGCTGACACGGAAGCCCGTCGTCTCCTTCGGCATCCAGGAGGAGGGTGGCACATTGAAGACGATAGAGAAGGCCACCCGTGCTGCCCGTCAGATGGCTCAGGAGGCTGGCATGCAGCAAAGGGAACTGTTCGACGCCTCTGAACTCTACATCGGCATAGAATGCGGCGGTTCGGATGCCACGTCGGGCATCGCCAGCAATCCCTCGGTGGGGGAGATGAGCGACATCCTCGTGGATATGGGGGCCACTACGGTGATGAGCGAGTCGATAGAATGGATTGGCGGTGAGCACATCCTGGCCAAGCGCGCTGCCACCCCCGAGATTCACAACCAGATCATAGAGGTGTGCCGCGAATACGAGGCGCATCTCTCCGCTGCCGGACAGGATTGCCGTGCCGGACAGCCCACGCCCGGCAACAAGACTGGCGGACTTTCCACTCTCGAAGAGAAAAGTCTCGGATGTATCAAGAAAGGCGGTACGCGTCCCATACGGGAGGTGCTTTCACAGGCGGTACCACCTTCAGAGAAGGGAGCCGTGGTGATGGACACCGCCGGTTTCGATATCGCATCGGTCACTTCGATGGTTGCGTCCGGCTGTCAGATGGTTGTATTCACCACAGGCCGCGGAACGCCAGCGGGCAATGCCATCGCCCCCGTGCTGAAGGTGACGGCCAACGAACGGACCTTCCACTTGATGGAGGACAATATGGACGTTGACCTCAGTGCCGTCATCCGGGGTGAGAAGACCGTCCGGCAGATGGGTATGCAACTTGCCGATACGGTTGCCGAGGTCGCCAATGGCCGGATGACGAAGGCTGAGGCTTTCGGCTTCTCCGACATCGCTGTCGACCACGTTTGCAGATTTGTGTGACGACGGCCGCATGACTCACTGCGCTGTCGTTTCACCAATGCCTTGTTGATGGGGATATTGGCTCTGGGCAGATGGTCAGGCTAATAGAACTCACCTTGAAAGGTGTTTCATGTCCAAAGGCTTGTGATGAACATGGGGCTGGCATTCTCTGCCTTCTTGAATCCGCATGACTCATAGAAGTCCAACTCAGTGTTATATGCAATCAAACCGATGCGGAGATAGGACTGATAGTGCTCTTTCATCAGTTCCAGCAGTTGATGTCCTATGCCTTGATGATGGTATTCCGGGCGAACCAACATGTAATGCAGGTACGCCGTCATGATACCATCGTCAAGCGCACAGACCATGCCGATAAGTTTGTCGCCGTCCCATGCAGAATATACCGTCTGGAAATTCCGCATGGCGACAACCAGTTTGTCAGGATAATGTCCAGAAGACCACTCAACAGAAAGGAACAGACTTTCTAAGTCTTCTTTCCTGAATTCGTGAATGTTTTTGTATGTTATTTCCATTGAGGTGGGAATAAGAAATTAGTTTTTTTGATAATACCGTTCGTAGTCGCCTGCTTATGTTCTGCTGCATCCATGCAACAGCGCAATTATTTGAAAAATAAGCCTTTTCGTCAGTATTCCAATCTTTCTTTCACTTTCTTCCATGCATGTGTGTCAAACAGGAAACAGTCCTTCATCGTTTCCATCATCTGAACGAAGCGGCAGAATGGAATGGTGAAACTCAGTTCGTTTTTTCCTATCCAAGGGCGTACCGAAGGGTCGAACAGTCCTACGAAGCAACGATGCCCCTGCCGTGCGTTCTCGACCACAGTCATAGATACCACTGTGCTACAGCCTGAGCCAAACTGCGACACAACCGCATCAGGTTCATTATTGTCAAAGAAAGCCCATCCGCAAAGTCCTGAGAGCATATCGGGCGTGGCATAGAAGAGAACCCCTTCCGTTTCTTCGAAAGAATCTGCCTTGTCGATACGGATAAAATTCAGATACCGTTTCTCTGCTCTTTTCATCCCAAGCCGGTTGATGTAATCTACAACCATTTCGGGTGTCTTCTTGTATTTCTCCTTGAGCGAGACAAAACCGGGTACTCGCTCTGGCATATCAGAAAAACCGGTGTACAACTTTCCACCACCGCAGCCAATGACATCAACGCTTAGACTGACGGACTGTCCGTCCCTGGCCGCTTGAAGTCCCTTGAAGAAGCAACCGCCTATCTTCACTGTGTCAGAAATAGGCTTGTCGCTGTAGCCGAAAAGCAAAGGCAGCGGAGACTTGCTGCCAAAAGCCTCCCGGTAGTTCTGAATGAATTCTTTTATGTCCATATTCGTATAATTTGTTAATGCGAGTAATCACTTTCACTTATGCATTTTTTTGTCGACTTTTCCATCTCCTTAATTCATAGAATATCTGAATAGTCGCACAAAGATACATATAATAGACCAACAATGATTACTTTTGTAACGTAAATTTACGATATATCAATGTGTCCTTTTGCAGTTGATTATACGAATGATGGTTGCAGATAATTTTGATTACCTATTAATTACTCCTCATCGGGCACATAAATGATGCGCCCATCTTCCAGTTGGTAAGCAGTTCCTATACGGCGTCCCTGGCTTCCTGTGTCATCGGTTTTCTCTCCAGAGGCTTTGTAAGTGTTGATTTCCTTGCCCTCCTTGGTGATGATTTCCATGTTTTCCTTCCCAGGATTCTTTACGATGGTGAAATCCTCCTGACCGAAAATCTCGGTCATGTTCATGTGCATGACCATCGCCACCATCAATGAGACGGCGAAGACCATCGCCACGTCGAACAGGTTGACCACCACGCTCAGCGGGTCGTTGTCATCATCCTGCAGCAAAGTGGTTCTACGCTTTCTTCTCATGGCTCTCGGCATAAATGCGTGATACAAATTCAAGGTTGTTGACATCCTTGGCATACCAACGGGTTTTCAACTGTTGGGTGAACAGCCCCACGGCACTGATGACCAGTCCCACGACGGTGGCGGAGAACACCACCTGCATGTTGTAGGCCATGCCAGAGATGTCGCCCGTGGAAAGACCGACAAGAGCAGGTGACATGGAAATCAACGTGCCGATGAGTCCCAAAACCGGACCCAGTTTGGTGAGCAACCGGGAAAGGTTCACATCCTTGGCCACCTCAGTCTCATATTGAGTGAGCAGATAATCGGTATAGGCCTCGCTGGCGGGATGCTCAAGAATGTCGGCCAGATATTCGGTGAAAAGCGAATCGTGCTTCTCGGGCAAGAGATTCCGCAGGGCATCGATATCCGACGGATGGAGTTCCTTGATGGTCATGGCCAGACGGCGGTTGTTCCGTCGCCTGACCATAAACTGATTGTACGTGCTTCCAAGGAGGAACAATGCACGTATGAAAAACACAATCAGCAAGATGATGTCGGGGATGAGCAGCGAATTGGCTATCCCGAAAAGCATTTTTGATATTATTTCCATTTTCTTGTGTTATTCTTTTTTCTTGACTTATCCTTTAATTTCCATTTCAATCTATTCCCGATGACCCCTACTGCCATAACAAAGACGGCAGCCGACAAAGTGAGCATCATCGAGTACCAGTCGAGTGCCTCCACGCTGGAATGATAGATGATTTCCTTGCTCTGGGTGAGCAGCAGACTGAGAAGGCACACCATCGCCGTCAGCCATAAATGAGCCTCAACCCGCAGGTCGTTGGCAGGCAACAGCCATCTTGTGAATTCTGCGCACAATGATAGGATGACCATCACGGCAAAGGCAAATAGCAGACCAGAAGTGTAAAAGTCCACACCCACTTGGAGGAAAAGAAACTTGGTGAGGCAATAGAAAATGACCGGCACCACCAGCAGGCATGGATAGGCATGGAGCAAGAGCCGCAAGAAGCGATTCTTATGCCGCTTCCCATCATCATTAAGGCATAGGAAACAGTACGTCACGCCTATGGCCGATTCCATCGTCACGATGATGGCAATGCCCTGAAGCACCTCCTCGCGATGCAGCCAACCGTCAATCTGCGTTTTTGACTGCACCATGGCATAGTCGATGCTCCAATAGGCGAAAACACCCAGCAACAGTGTGAATGCCAGTCGTGCCCAGAATGGCCACAGGCTTATTTTCATGGCACAGTTGAGCACGGCAAGCATCATCAATACATAGAGAAGTATCTCCATATCACTCTTCTGATTTGTTCTTGCGACGCAGCAGCACCAACAAACCTATCAGCAAGATGGCCACTACGACAACTGCGGCAATCATCGTCGCCGACGATGAACCCATAGGACCTGAAGCACCATCGACCTTCTCCAGCACCATGTTCTCGTTACGCTGCCCTTTGGCAAAAGTCATTTGCCGCTTGTATTCCTTCACTTCGCCGGAAGGAAGCTGGCTTTCTACAAATTGCTGAAGAGGCTGGTTGTTGCATACGAAGTCGGTGCATGCAGCACCTCCTTCCTTCGTGATATTGGCATGGAGGCGCGCTGTCGTGCTGAGTTGGTCATCGGAAGGATGCCAATAGCCCTTGCGTGCGCTCTCAAGCATCACTGCCGTCATGGACTGGAATGCTGCAGGGTTCTTTTGCAACATATAGTCCTTAACACCAAGATGTTGCTCATCAGCCACATACATGCTGTAGAGGTCGTGGTAGACATTCTCGTCGAGAGCGGAAGGGCGGGTGACCGACCATCCGAAGATGTTGCGGAACATCTCGCCAAACATCTGTGCCGTACCCTCGTCGCCTTTCATGCGCTCCCTGACAAAAGCGGGGTTGAGCAGCGTGGTGCGCATCTCCACATCCACAGCCTCCTTCACATCCTGCATCCTGCGGTTGGAACGGTTGCGGTAATCGGCCATCAGTGCATCGGGCTCTTTTCCGGTCAGGGCCTTCACCGTCATCGAGAGTCCGCCGGTGAATTCATACACATGGTCGAGGGAGATGGGGCCCCAGGTGTTGCTCTGCCGGGGCTGCACCACGACATCGGTCTTCTTCAAGGCAGACTCAAACAATGCCTTCTGGCAGATGCCCCAGTTTTGCTCGTCACCATAAGCGGCACACATATTGTTGAGGTATCCGTCGGTCAGTTCCTTCGTGTCCGTCCATTGTCCACTGCGTTCGATATAGTTCATCATTCCAGTGCTGTAGCCGTTGTTGACCGGACCGAACACTCTTAGCGACGACAGTTCACGCGCCTTCTTGGGTGTCACGCCCTTGTCGATGAGTTCTTTCTCCTGTGCCAACGTGCCTTCACGCACGAAGTTGGAGTCTTCTTTTTCGGTCGACACCAACTGTATTGCCTCGGTGATGAGTTTCAGGCGTGAGTCGGCGATGTCGCGCAACTGTCCGCTCACCTGAATGATGACATCGACGCGAGGCCGGTGGAGGTCTTTGGCCGGCACCACCCGCAGACTGCCTATGCGTCCTTGGCTGTCGCGCACGGGTTCCACGCCCAGCATCCATAATGCTTGTGCGATGGTGGCGCCTCCGGTGGCGATGAACTCACCAGCCCAGAATGTGTAGCACACCTTTTGGGGATATGTCCCATGCTGTTTCTTGTATTGCGCCAAGGTGTTCTCGGCCAACCGTTTCCCATCCTCCCACGCCATGGCATCGGGGGTGTTGTCGGGGTTGATGCTGAACATGTTTCTGCCTGTGGGCAGCACATTGGGATTCTGTATGGGGTCGCCTCCCGGTGCGGGTGCTATGCTTCCACCGTTGAGTGCCCGTATCATATTATCGATTTCGGCTTTTGTGGAACGCAGGATGAGCATGGCTTCCTCCGACGTGTGATAGGTGGAGAGTACTTGCCGTCGTGCCTTAGGCAGGTAATGGTGTGCCACGAAGGCATAGTCGCGTGCCTGTTTTTCGGTGATGCGCCCTTGTTGTTGGTCTTCCCTTGCCATGTCATAAGCGAGCGGGTCGGCGTTCATGGCGAGGATGGTTTGCCGGAGTTGTTCGTCGGTGTAAGGTTGCCCCATGGTGTAGAAGGCTCCCTGCATCTTCTCGTTCGACAGTTCCTCCAGATGGGCATCGATGCGTTCCAGTTCCTGTAGTGTATAGGGCTTGGTGGGGATGCTGTCGAGTGAAAGGCTTCGGTGCAGTCCCTCCTTGATAATCCGTCTCTTGATGTCGGTCACCAAAGCGATATTCTTGCCTTCGGTCTCCACTGCTTTATGCACATCGTTGAGCAGTGTGGCATATTTCTGCCTCATGCCACTCTCGGCGTACGGGGGTGTGAGATAGGTGAGCAGCGCAGCCTGGCTGCGACGCTTGGCGATGACCGCCTCGCCGATGTTCCCCGTCGTGTAATAATAGAAATGAGGTATCGGCCCTATTAGTTGGCTGCTCCAGTCCTGCTTCCTCATGCCTGCGTCACGTCCTGGCGTGAACTCCAGGTTTCCGTGGGTTCCGAAATGGATGAGGGCGTCGGCTTGAAAACCTTTCTGCACATACAGATAGGGTGCCAGATAACTATGTGGCGGCGGCACCTCCATACCATGCACAAGTTTGAAGTCATCGTCGCCCAGGGCAGGACGGGGCTGTGGAAATAACAGTATGTTGCCATACTTCAGGCAGGCTACGGCGATGCTGTCGCCTTTGGCGAGAAGGCTGCCGGGAGCTTCGCCGTAGTGTGCTGTCACTTCGGCATATTTCTCAGGTGCGAGTACTTCCTTGGCCCATTTCTCATACTCCGACTTGCGCAACCAGAGGGGATGACCTTTACGCATGTACTCCTGTTGTGCACCTTTGGCATAGGAACCGAGCACCAGTCCTTCGGTCTTCACCTGACGGGCAAAGGCATCAAGGCTGCCGGGCAATCCGTCCACATCGTATCCCTCCTGACGAAGCCGCAAAAGGAAGTTGTACATCGATGGAATCACCTCCATGCCGCTTGCAAGCAAAGCATCATTTCCTGGGCGCTTGAAATAGCCGATGGCAATGCGCTTCTCCTTGTTGGGTTTGGTGCGCAGGGAGAGATAGTGGCATACGTAGTCGACAAACATCTGGCAACGTTCCACCTCGGCGGTGTGTTTGAAGAAGCCTTTCTTGTCTTTGTTTTGTGTGCCGATGCAGAAAGGTGCCACGCCACCGTCAATCTCGGGGATGACGATGCGTGCATTCTTCGAACCACTCGACATGGGCATCGACTCGTTCATCCAGTCATCGTGGCTGCATGAGAGCGGATAGGGTGCGAATAGTGGGATGCTGTGCTCGTTGAGCCAATTGACAAGGGTGTCGTTGCCTATCCTTCCCATGGCCATGAAAACCACCGCATCGGGGCTGAGGCTGTGCAGCATCATGTCGCGTTTCTTCCCCCTGGCCGTCAAGGGGTACACGTTCATCCCCTTTTGGGTGAGCATCGATATCAGGGTGTCGACATGTTCTCTGTTGCCTTCCATCGGGAAGGATATGCCTGAGATGAAAGCCAGCCGTGGACCGTCTTTATGATACAGTCCTTTCTCTTGCAGATATGCCGTCAGTTCATCGGCAGTCTTGAAATAACGTCCGTATTCGCGATGGTAGTACATGTCTGCCGGCACTTCCACGGGGTCGTCCACTTGTTGGTCGCCCCAGCGGTGCGGGGTGGCAATGTGGCGCAGGTAGCGCAGACCGTTGCGGTAGTTCTGGCGGTTGTCGTTGTCGAAATAACGTTGAAGCGTGGCTATCTGCTCGGTGGTGAGGTTGCGGTTGGCTACGAAGTCGCTGGAGCGAAGGGTCTTGGTGAAAATGGGAATGCCTTGCTCGGCAGCGTGCTCTATTTCCGCCATCTGCTCATCGCTTAGGAAGATGCGCCGGGCATAGACAATGATGGCGTCGAAACCGTCGATGTCATGCATCTCGTCGGCTTCCATGCATGTGACTTCGATATGTCGGGAGTCGTTGTTGAGAACGAAGTCAGCCTGTTGGGCTTCCAATGCATTGACCACCAAGATGCGCGTAGGCGACAGGTAGTGGCGGTAGATGGCATACGCGCCCGCCGCTATGAGGGCAAGCAGGCTCAGTATGATGAGACTTTTACGGATAGTCATAATTTAGTTTTCGAGATGAAGGAGAAGTTGGAGTTTTGGGGAGTTTAGGAGTTTGGGAGTTTAGACATATGTTTGATAGTGGAGAGTTTGGTTTTGGGGAGTTTAGGAGTTTGGGAGTTTTGTTTTTGGGGAGTTTGGGAGTTTTGTTTTTGGGGAGTTTGGGAGTTTAGACATATGTTTGATAGTGCATGGTGTTAGCTGCAGCGAAATTTCAATTTTCAATTTTCAATCTTCAATCATAATCTTCAATCTTCAATTTTCAATTTTCAATCATAAAAAGATTTCAATCTTTTTATAAAAATTTCTTGTATCTCGGGCACTTCGCCGAGCCCCTCGATGTGGAGTTCGACGCTGAATCCCTGTTCTTCCAATTGTTGCTTCCATTCTACGGAGATGTCGTTTTTGGCATGGTCGCCAGCCACGAAGAGCAGTGGAACGAGTGTCACCTTGCGGCCTTTCGCCTGCTTCATTTCCCGCATGGCGGTGTCGAGTGTGGGATAGCCTTCGATAGTGGCGACGTGGTAGTTGGGATGCCCTTGCGCACGCATCATATAGTCGAGTTGACTGTAAAGGGCGGTGGCTGGTCCTTCTGTGCCATGGCCCACGAACAGCACATGTTCACGTTTCTTGGCGTCGGCTGGATGGCGGTTGGCGAGAATGGCGCACACCCGTTCAGCATCCTCTACAGAATAGAGCAGTGGCGTGCCGACAGTCAGGCTGTCGAAAAAGGGACGCAGATTGTCCACCTCCTTGCGCAACCTGTTCATCTCGACACCGTCAATGACATACGAAGGTTGGATGAGGATACGCTTGTGCCCTTCGCCACGCAGGCGCAGCAAGGCGTCGGTGGGGGTATCTTTGTGTATGCCGCGCTTTTCCAAGCGTGCCATGACAATCCGCGAGGTGTAGGCCTCGGCAAACGCCATTTGGGGAAATTCCTTCTGGGCTTTCTCGTTGATGGCATCAATGGTCTTTGCCCTTGTGTCGTCGTGGGTCGTACCGAAATGCACCATCAACAAGGCTGTAGGAGGCTCAACAACGTCCTGTGCACGGACGAATGCCGTGCACAGGGTTATGGTGATGAATAAAAACAGTCGTTTCATCGCATGGTGGTGGTTAGTCCTCCACGAGGCGGATTTGTTCAAAATAGTAACCTTCTGCCACATCGATGCCCTTGCTCACCGCGCCAGTGGCGACATCATAGACGTAGACGCTGGGGGCTGCACTCTGAGTGTTGACACCGAAGTACACTTTGCCAGCGCCTCTGTCGAAAGTGGAGCGCTGTGAGAAACGCCCGCTGCTATAGTCGATGTCTGAACCATTGACGGCCATGCGGGTGCGGGTGTTGGCGTTTAGGTCGATGACACTGTAGTAGTGGCTGTAACTGTCTATCTGCGTGGCTTTTCTCGTTCCGCCCTTGCCATCATCCTCGGTGAGGGCATCGTTACGTGAATATGTGAAGACTTTTCCCTTGCCTAAATATTGGGTTGTGAGCAACTTTCCGTCGGAGTTGGGGAAGCCGTTGTAACCGGCATCGAAGTTGTAGTTCCCTTTGCTGATGCGTAGCAACTTGCCTTCCTCACCAATCTCTGTGTCACTGAAAGCAACGAGATAAAGATTGTCTTTCTCGTCGAAGAAGGTGGTCTGCTGGAGCAGTTCGCCGTAGGCAGAGCCAGCCATCTCGTTGGCCTCGCTATTGATGATGTCTTGCTCGACAGCCATTGTGTTGGCATCGATGACAGCAATGTGGAAGAAGGGCTCGTTCTTGGCCGATCTTCCCGATCCTTTCTTGTTGTAGTAGAAGTAGAACAGTTTGTTGTCGCTCTCGCGGTAGGCGAGGATGCCGCTGGTGGTGAAACTGTCATAGCCATCGGCAACCTGGAGGCTGAGTGTGCCCTCGCTGATGATGCTCATGTCGTCGGTATTGAGTTTGGTCCACACGATGGCGTTCTTGTCGCCGTTGGCAGCCATGATGAGGAGGTTGTTGTCGCTCGTCCAGGCATGGCAGTACTGACGGGTGTTGTAGGTGTTCTCGCGGAAAGGCTGTGCCTTCACCACCTGCATCTTGTTGTCCACGAACTGCAGTTTGACGAAGCGGTCGGCTGAGACGGGCACTTGGTAGTAGTATTTGCCTTTGAGAATCACCTCCATCGAGTAGTCGGCATTGATTTCCGCACCCATGTTCTTGAAGTCGACGGGTGCACCGCTGTCCAGGGTGCTGCGGCTTTGCATGATGGTGGTGACGTCGCGGCCCATGCCGCCCTGCTTGCCCACTGTGACGGTGAGGTCGAAGTGGTGGGGAACATCGATGTAGGGGTCGGGGGCTTGGACCTCGTCGAAGGTGACGTCCTTGATGTCGTCGACGTTGAGTTCCATCGTTGTGCCGTCGGTCTTGAGGATTTTCATCACATACTGGTTCTGGGCGTGGATGCCGAGACACAGCATCATGGTGGCTGTCAATGCGAGTAATAGTCTTTTCATGTCTTTTAGTTTTTCATTTGTTGATTTTTTTACTGATTCAGAATTTTGATACTGGTCTTTGGCGTTCTCACGATGAAGAGCCCCTTGCCCAGGGTGGTGAGGTCGATGTCGGCGCTGCCATCGGGCCCGATGCGATGTGTGCCCGCTAACTTTCCGTCGGTGGTATAGACGCGCACGGTGTCGCCGGCCTTTGCGTGTGTGATGTAGACGTGCCCCATCTCGAAGCGTGGTTTTTCTTCGGCCATCTCGAAAATGCTCAGGGGGGTGTCGGAGAAATAGTACTTGGCCACATCGCCTAATGCTGCGGATACTTTTTCCTGACCTGCAACGGTCACTTTCAGTTCGCCGCCCTGACAGGTGATGACGGGCTTGTCCTGGAGGGCGATGACCGTCTGCGAGCCGTCTTTCAGGTCGAACACGACATACTGCATCCCCTCTGCGCTGGCACTGGCGGTTGCCATCAGCACCAGCAAGGTGAATAAGAATTTCAGTTTTTTCATCTCGTTAGTTGTATAAAATTAATGTTGGTTGGATGATTGCAAAAGGATTCTGAATTTTGCGAACAACATGCGGCCTGGTTTCTGCAACTTGTAGTTGTCGTAAATGGTGCGGTCGAAGAGGTTGTCGCAATTCACCGATAGGTTGTATCGTCCCCGGTGCCAGGAATAGGTGACCTGAGCGCCGAAGATGTTTTTCTCCGGGATGCGAGCCTTGGTGTCGAGTGCTCCGTATCCTTCCCAAGAGAGGAAGAACCAATGCACCCATTGATAGTCGAAGCCCAGGTGCAGATGGTCGCCCTTGGCGAAAAGGTTGCGGAAATGGTAATGTGCCTCGGCGGAGGCAAAGAACCAGGGGCGGTTGGGGACGTGGTTGTTGAAGGTGACGGAAGGTTTGCCGTCGCTCTTGAATTCCATACGGTCGCGGGCATCCTGCCATGTCACGTTGCCCACCACCTGCAGGCGCTGCTGCCAGTCGTAGCGCAGTTCTCCCTCAACACCCTTGATATGCACCGCCGGCACATTGACATACTGCATCATGCCTTCCTTCTCCGACACTTGCGGTTGGATGTAGTTATCCACATGACGCAGGAACCCGGTCACCTCATAGGAGAGGGTGTGGTCGTGGCTCCTCAGCGTGCCGAAGAGGCTGGCATTGACATTCTCGCTCTTCTCCGGTTCGAGAGCGACATTGGCATAGATGGTGGTGCCGTTGCCAAGCAGTTCCCTGGCAAGTGGAAGTCTGACACTGTGCTCATAACTGGCTTTGACAGCCAATGGTTCCATCAACTGGAAACGCAGTCCGGCACCTCCTCCCAAGTTGTTCTGGGTGTTGGAGCCTTGCATGTTTTTGGAACCTGTCACAGTGGGAATGTCGGTCTGGCGGATGTCGAGGTGGTTGATGTAGTCTTTGAGGAAGAAGGTGTTGGTCATCCTGCCTCCAAAGAGCGACTGGTTGTAGGCCAGTCCGATGATATGTTTTTCTAAGATGTCGTTGGCGGGTTCGAAACTCTTGTCCACTTCGTCCCATCTGTCGTTGCCCGTGCGGTTGAAGGAATAACTCAAGTTGACGAGATGCCCCTCGGCAAGACTGTAGGTGAAGTCGGCACGCCCGTTGGTCATCGGTCGTTTGTAGTGCCGCAGGGAGCGTGCCCGTCCGGTAATCTCATTGCGTGAACTTTTGATGAAATCGCCGTTCCAATTGTACTTGCGATAGACGGTGTCGACAGTCTGCGAATGGTCCCAGGTGTGCGAGAGCGATAGGGTAGTGGTGAGATTGGGCAGCAGGAAGTGGCGTTTCTGGTAGTTGGCGAAAACATTCCATGCCTTTGTGTGTCTTTCTGCTTCTCCCACCACCTTGGTCTGTATCTGGCCGGTCTGTATCTCCTTGTCCACCATGTTGAAGGATGCTCCGACAAAGAAATCATCGGCCCACCACTTGTCTCTCACGCCTACTTCCATCTGTCCGAGGAAGGAGAGGTAGTCGTCGTGGAACCGTCGGCGGTCGGCTGCCACATATTCGCGGCTTTCCTCGTCCCACACTTCTATATCTCTCATCATATAGTCGTTTTTGGAATAGTTGATTCCAAATGTGGGGCGGATGGTAAGGCCGTTGCGCATCACGTATTGCCCGTTGAGGTCGCCTTTGTGGGTGTGATATGAACCGGCTCCGTAGGAGGCGTCCAGATAGTTGGTCTTACGCCGGTTGGTGACAATGTTCACAGCACCCCCCAATGCGTCGCTGCTGAGCCAGGTGGGCACCACGCCCTTGTAGATTTCGATATGCTCGATGAGGTTCACTGGCAGACTGGCGAGTGTCACGCCCGACCCCTTGGTGTCGAGCGGGACACCGTCGATGAAGTAGCGCACGGAGTTGCCCGACATGCCATTGATGCTCAAGTCGAAGTCGGAACCCACTCCGCCCTCCTCCCTGATTTTCACTCCGGCGGTACGGTCCACCAGACTGCTCAGGGAACTGATACTGCTTGCCACCGAGCGGATGTCGATGGCGTTGACGGAGAATGCCCCTTCGCGCAAACGCTGGGTCTTCGATTTGCCTGTCACCGTCACATCGGCCAATGTGATTGAATCTTTTGCCATGCCGCCCTCATCCCTGGGATTTTGGGCACCAACACATAGATACGACAGACAGACTATTATCAAAAACAGTCTTCTCATCATGCTAAATTGTAAGAAACCGCTCCACTCAGCCTTATTCCCGAGGCTTTCGTTTCGCCTTTTCAATGACATGGCAGGTTTCCTGGCTCTCTCCGAAAAGTCTGCCTTCCCGAATCTCTCAGTGGCTTTCTTGACTTTTCATAATGGAGATGACAGTAGCGGGTACTGCTCAGGACTTACACCTGATTCCCTCTATACATGGGTGGAACACCCAGTATCACCATTGTCGGTTGCAAAGGTACGAATAAAATATGCAAAAAGCAAACATTACCGTCAATTTTGTACGATTGATGTTTGCGAATATGATGCCTTGGGCACCCAAGACACTTTGCGGCTGTATATCTTGTGATGATATGGCAGGCTCCGGCTCACCCTTGCAGCACCTATGGCTTGGATGTACCTTCCGTATAATGATAAGTAGGTAACCAAAATGATCTGCAACTATCAATTTTAGTCACCTACTTATGAATTAAGGTGTGTTCTATTAATTCTGGTTTTTATGAGGTGGCATTTCCATACGTGATATTT
>CAMHEL010000083.1 GCA_946184125.1 uncultured Prevotellaceae bacterium | reverse complement strand
ATTCCATACCAATAGGCAGTTGCGAGTTTTTTTCTGACAAGAACGAGATGCTTTTGTCCATGGATGCCTTGTATCCAAAAAACAAACTTGTGACAAATTTGTTCGGGTACACACAAGTATTGTCGAAACACAACAAGACGGAATCATATCGATATGATGATTTTGATGCTCCTTCCGTTTTCAATCTGAAATCTTCCAACAGTTATCGACATCTGACATTGACTCATAAAAAAGAGTATCTTGTAAGGGACATCGATGTTGAAGATGAGTTCTATGTAGTCGAATATGAATATACGGATACGAAGGAATCATCTTCGTCAGAATTGTTGCAAGAAGATTATAAGAAGTATTCTGGAATGTTTCCAGTCATCGAAAGAATGAGGGAACTGTTGGTTCGGGAAGAATAATCAATTAGAATGAAACAAATGAAATACCCGAAAACGATCATGAAGTAGGGGGATTGTCCAAATCTCAAGAGAAAAATTTGTGGGTACGGATTTTTAATTATTCGTTTGAAAAAATGTATGATTTTGGGGTTTTTCGTTTAAAAAAGTGTAGCGAATTCGAATTATTCGTTTGAAAAAATGTATGATTTTGATTCTTTTCGTTTAAAAAAATGTAGCGAATTCGAATTATTCGTTTGAAAAAATGTATCTTTGCACACGGAACCATCATAGACAACTTATGCTTAAAAGGAAAATAGAAGAAACTCTGCTTCAATGGAAAAAGACAGCCGGTCACAATCCGCTTGTCATCAAAGGTATTCGTCAGTGTGGGAAAACATTCATCGTTCAACAATTTGCCAAAGAGCATTACAAGCATGTGGTATATATCAACTTTGCCCTTGACGCAGATATATTTACTGCTTTTGTGGGTAATAAAGACGTTGACACCATCGTCCTGAACCTTTCCACCTTGATGCCTAAGGCAAGTTTTGTACCTGAGGAAACCTGTATCATCATGGATGAAATCCAAGACTGTCCTGATGCACGCACCTCCTTGAAGTCCTTCAAGTTGGATGGCCGCTTTGACGTCATCGCCACAGGGTCGCTCCTTGGCGTAAAAGGCTATGGTGACAAGATGAAAAAGGAGAAGAACAAGAAATTGGGGAAAAACTCTGTTCCTGTCGGATATGAGACCATCATAACTATGTATCCACTGGACTATGAGGAGTTCCTCTGGGCTAATGGCATACGTCCCGAAGCCATAGATGCTGTAAGGAGGTGCTTCCAAGAGGAAAAGCCCGTTTCTGAAGGTGTGCATCATGCGTTCAAGCAACTATTTTACCGTTATGTGGTGGTTGGAGGCCTCCCCGCTGCCATCAATGCTTTTTTGAAAACCAACCACATGGGGCAAGTAGCGGAGGTGTATAAGGGCATTGTTGACGAATACAAGGACGATATGGTCAAATATGCCGGCGATGATGACAAGTCACGCATTCGTGAATGTTTTGAATCCATTCCCGCACAGTTAGCTAAGGAGAATAAAAAGTTCCAATATTCCGTTGTAAAAAAGGGTGCCCGTGCTTCCCAATATGCAGGCAGTCTTCAATGGCTGGAAGATGCCGGCATCATTCACAGATGCTATAACACCAACCAACCAGAACTTCCGTTGGACGGTAATGCCGATAAGGATGTTTTCAAAGTATATCTTACAGACATCGGGTTGTTGATGGCCATGCTTGACCCAGGCACACGAGCTGATGTCCTTCAAGGGAACCTATATGGATACAAGGGTGCCATCTTTGAAGGTGTCATGGCCGACTTCCTTCATAAGAAGGGGCAGAATCTTTATTACTATCACAAAGACAGTGGGTTGGAACTTGATTTCCTCATCCGCCAGGATGGGGAATGTGTTCCTTGTGAGGTGAAATCCACCACCAATAAAGCAAAAAGTTTGCGCACGGTGCTTAAACACCAAGAAAAGTACCACATTAGCCACGCATTGAAATTCGGAGATTACAACGTGGGACGTGAAGGTGCCTTGCTCACTTTGCCCTCCTACATGGGTTTCCTTTTGGAATTCGATGGGGTCGAGGATATGGAATTGCCCAAGCTTGATATTGAAGGGGTGAACCGTATGGCAGAAGAAATGATGAAGGAATGATTATCAGGGAAGGTTCTGTATGGCCATTTTTTGTAGGTCAGTTCAAGTGATTGTGGGTGTAGGACCTGGTTCCCTTGCCTATCCATTATTCACTTCCAAGATATAGCCACGCTTTTTCAGCGACACGATGGAAATGGCGGAGTCTGAGGCGAGTGCTTTGCGGAGGTAGGTGATCTGAACATTGAGGGCAAGAGAATTGGCATAACTGTCGTTACCCCAAACTGTTTTGAGAATTGTTTCACGCTCTACGGTCTGGCCGATATGTCCGGCAAGAATGGAGAGGATTTCAGTCTGGCGGGCAGAGAGGTGGCGCACTGTGCCTGCATATTCTATCGTGGAGAGGTTCTTGTCGAAGATGGTTTGCCCTATAGTCATACGCGAAGTCAACGAAGGCGGACGGTGCTCGAAACGCTCTTTGATCTTTGCAATCAACTCTTCTGGATAAAACGGCTTGGGGATGTAGTCGTTACCCTTCAGGTCGAATCCCTTCAGTCGGTCGGACTTTTCCGTGCGATCGGTGAGGAAAAAGATGAGCACATTACGGTCTTGCTCGCGAATCATCCGGGCCATTTCGAATCCGTTGATAATGGGCATGTTGACATCAAGCAGCAGCAGATCGGGACGACAGGCAACGTACATCTCCCATCCCGCACGCCCATTCTCGGCGTAAGTGACTTCATAGCCCTCCACCTCTAAGAACTTCCGCAGAAGTTCGGAGTTCTGGCGGTCATCGTCAACAAGCAGTATTCTGATCTTTTCCATCTGTCTGTGGTATTAAAATGGTGAATGTTGTGCCCTTGCCCTCGGTGCTCTCAAACGAAATTGTGCCACCGTGCGCCTCCACCAACAGCTTCACATAACTCAGTCCAAGCCCGATACCGGGAATGCCCTCGACTTTTGCCGTCTCGCTGCGGTAGAACTTGTCGAACACATACCGCTGGTCGGCCCGTGCTATGCCGGTGCCATTGTCAGCCACGCTGATTTGCAGCAGCCCGTCCTTGCGCTGCAGATAGCCAACACGTATATTCACCGCATCGTAGGAGTATTTGATGGCGTTCTCCAGCAGATTGCTGATGATGTTACCCATGTGCATTCGGTCTGCCCACACCTCCACGTCGTTTCCTGCTACGATTTGCATCTTCACCTCCTTGCCGTTAGGAATGTTCTGCTTGCCGATACATTCCTCTATCAGACTGCGAAGCGAAAAACGTGATTTCGCCAAAGGTATCTCGGTGGAATCGCTAAAAGTGATGTCGCGCAGTTTCGAGAAATACGAGGTCAGGTTGTCCAATTCATTATGCGAACTGCTGAGTATGCGCTGCTTTCCCTCCGCATCCTGCATCATCCGCTCATTACCCATAAACGACACACACATTTTCAGCGTCGATATGGGACGCTTCAGTTCGTGAATCATCGTGTGCAGAAATTCCTGGCGTACAGCCTCGATGTGCCGTTGCTTGCGGATGGTCAGTATCTGATAGGCAAGACAAAAGATGAGGGCTATAGAGAGCAGAAAAGTAATCATCAGCGTATTGGCCATTCGTTTGATGACTGCCGACACCCCAATAGCCATTTTCACCACCACCAGCTCTCTCTCAAAAATGTTGTAGGGGAAAGAGACGGTCATCACGGGTTGCAAGACAGAGGTGTGCGGCAGCATCGAGGATTGCCACACCATTGTATCCGACTTCATGATAGTAATGCTTTGCGCCGTAATCCCCTTTGAACGCAGAATACTGTCGAGCCGAGCCTTTTGGAACGGTAGCTTGTTGTCAGCGATGAAACGGTCGATGGCTTCCAACACCTGATTGGTGACGGTACTGTCATCGTTTTCGAACGAAAACTCATATCGTTCTATTCCCTCGCTTACCTTCAAGGGACCATCGTCCTGAAGGTTCGTCATATAGTCCAAGAGATATGTTTGGTCATCCATGCCTTCTGGGATGGATATGGAATGTTTTAGCGTGTCGAGCACATAAATATCATACGCCCATGTGGAAGTCTTATTGTCTTTCTGGTTGTTGATTCTTCTGAAGCGATTGCCATATAGTTTCCTTGGCTGAGGCAAAGCCTTTCTAATCGCAATGTCTTCTTCCACACAGGCAGAAACGGTTGCATAGACATCTCTTTCGTATTCTGATAGCGATAGCACATAGCGCCCATACAGCCAATAGCCTTGCACGACACAATAGGCAATGACGACACAGATGGTCAAGCAGTAAATCAACTTGATTCTTTTTTCCATGGCGCAAATATACTCAATTAATTCCGATTCCCGTCCGAATACTTTCTAAAGAAATGAAACAGTAATAATTCAGTAATAATTATTTTCGATGGCATACAAGAACCACCCTATCTTTGCACCCGATTGAACAAAAAAAGCGAATTGATATGAGAAAGATTTTGTTGCATTTATTGTTAGTCTTTCCGATGGTTTGTCTTGCACAGAGCATCGAAGTGAAATATTCCGTATATTCAAAACAGCGGAAGAAACAGATTGATAAAATCATGAACAACAGCGAAAATCAAGAACATAAAGGGCTGTTTGCAGGCATGAAGGCAGAAAAAGAAGACTCCTTCTGCCTGGTCATCAGGGACAGGCAATCTTCTTATGTCCGTTTGGAGCCAGAAGAGGACCTGAGCGATGACAGTGGTCCCAAAATTGTTTTGGTCAGCGGAGATTACAGTGAGGAAGAACGTGCTGTGTACAAGGACATGACCAACAAGACGATGACAGAGGCGAAGGATCTGTTGGCAGTGACTTACATAGTGGAGACGTCCGTTCCTCACTATGATTGGAAAGTCTCTCCGGACAGCAAGGAGATTATGGGACTGAAATGCTATCGGGCCACACTGAATGGCACCGTGACGGCCTGGTTCTGTCCGGACATCCCCGTAAGCGAAGGTCCCGATGTGTATGCAGGCCTGCCCGGTCTTATTTTGGATATGGAAGATGAACGGTTCATTTATCATTGCATGGCCATTAATACCAACTCCGGTTCTGTGTTAGCCGAAAAGAAGCGCGGAAAGAAAGTGTCGTCAGAACGCTTTGAGGAACTGAGAAAGCAGATGCTCGAAAGGTAAAGAGTTTGGGAGTTTAGACATTAGATTGCTTGTTCATGGTTGCAATAAAACTCACTTCGACTGCTGAAGTGCAGTTTAATCTTCAATCTTCAATTTTCAATCTTCAATAACCTTCAAACATTTATGAGGTTCGTTCTCCTTTCTTCGATGTGGCTGTACATAGCCGTTACTTCCGTAGCAGCAAGCAGCAGGTCCGTCAAGGGTGTCGTGAGAGACGCTCAAACAAACAGTAGCATCACCTATGCCAATGTCATGGCATATACGCTACCAGACAGTCTGTTGCTCGGTTTTACCGTCACCGATGATGCGGGAATGTTCTCGCTGGACGCCACTGCTCAAGACCGCTTGTTGCTGAAGGTGACGTGTCTGGGCTATAAGGCCACAGAAGTCGAAATCTCATCAACCAGTGACAGTATCAGCATCACTATGCAGCCCGACGCCAAGATGCTGAAAAATGTCGAGGTAAGAGGTCGAATTTCTGGCATCAAGGTGCGGGGCGACACGATAGACTATCATTTTCGCCATTATACTGATGGTTCCGAAAAAGTGCTGAAGGATATTCTGAAGAAACTTCCCGGTATGGATGTCGACGGCAAGGGAAGAGTTACCGCGAATGGGGAAGCCGTGAAAAAGATTCTCGTTAACGGGCAGGACTTTTTCGGTGACCATGATGAGCAGATTGCCAACAATCTTCCTTCTTACTATGTCGATAAGATTCAATTGCGGAAGAATTATAGTGAGTACTCTTTTGTGGAAGGCTTCAAAACCCACAAGGCAACAGCTCTGAATGTAGATATCGACTCGCTGCACAGGGGTAATGTCACGGGAAATGCGGAACTGCTTGGAGGTTATCGTGACAAATACAGGGGAGCGGTCAATCTTTTCTCTTTTGGAGACAAATTGATGTGGGGAGCCAATGCCAAAGCCTTCAACACCGGTGAGGAAATGATGACTTTGGAAGACTACATCAAGTTGCTGGGTGGGGTGAAAGACTATGCACAGGCTTTCGGCGGTGCCGACAAGATGATTGACAACGGACTTTCGCCTGTGTCATATATCAGCAACAGCATCAACACCTATCAGCGGACAAACGGAGTGGCGTCAGCAAACGTGGCCTGGAACCCCAACGAACATGTCAAGGTGAATGCCTATTATCTCTTTAACCATGAACAAAGCAAAGGCAAGTATGACATCAATCGGACGTACTTGGGAAGGGATGAAACGGAGACGATGAGGCAGACGACTGACTCATGGCATGGTCTTCATCATCTGGGGGTGAACATAAAAAACATGCTGACAGGTAATGCTGCTTTTGACTGGAAGTTGATGGCGGTGTCCATGCCGCAGAAGAGCGAGAACAATCTTGACGCTTATTCATGGGACGAGAGCACAAACATGTGGAATCTCAGCAATCATCTGGCTTTTGTCAAGAACTGGAAGAACAAGCATCTGCTGTCTGTCAGCTCCCAACTCGTATACAACAATATTCATCGAATCGTTGGCATTACATCTGCCGAACACCTGTTATATCTACCAGAGTGGCAGATACATGCGGCATCCCAAGAACAGCGCACCACCTTGTTGGACCATTATCTGACCGCTTCATGGGTGCATCGACTTAGCAAAGCATGGCAAATCAAGATGAGTACGGCATGGAACTTGATCCGCTCTGCGATGACGATTTCTCCGGCTGCGATAAAGTCTGGCACTCAAAGGGATGAGGAAACGACCCAACAGTATGGCTACGGGCTCTCTATACAAAAGAAAAAAGGATTATTTCGCTTGGATGCAGGATGCAACCTCGCCTATGTCAATCAAAGCCATTCCGCAGATAAGATAATCATATTGCCCAATGCGTCTGTTGAATTGGCTCTGAGTTCAATCAACTCCCTAACAGTGGCTTATAGCAGTGAGTTGGAAAGAGATGACAGTTATTTCGCCCATGCGACAATGCTGAACGACTATCGGCAGTTGACTGTCTATGACGGCAAGAGCGACCTTTTGCACAAACATCATTCTTTGTCGTTCAGCAGCCATTACTTCAATATTCTGTCAGACTTCACATGGATTACCTCTCTCGGATGTTCTTTTACAGAGAATCCGTATATCTTCAGTTATAAGAGCCATGGAAATGCCACAGTTGCCTCGCTGATGTCTTCAAATCGTAATCAAGTGTCGCAACATGCGTACGTCAACATCAAGAAGGGATTTGCTTTTCCTTTTGTTCTGTCGTTGAAGGCGACGCTGATGAATAGTCTTTATCAAACAGCCTATAGTCAGCAGATAAGCAACAACCGCAATTCTCAGGCTGAGGGAGAGGTGTCTCTCACCAGTAAGTGCAAGATGTCGCTGCTCAACGCTGAAACAGGCTTTCGTTTCCGTTTCCAGCAAAGCAAGTTGGGATTCATCGCAAAGTATTTGAGTATGATGTCTTACGAGGCATACGTCAGGCCGTTTCTTGTGAAAAAAGGGAAATGGGACGTAAGTCTGCCTATGGCATATATTCACGACCAGTCTGGTGCGCGGCAATTTGGATATTTCAACATTGGCATTCAGGCGTGCTACACGAGAGGTCATTGGTCTTTCTTCGCCGATGGGGAAAATCTGTTGAATACCAACCGTTTTGAGCGCATCACCGTTGGTGCAAACAATGATTATTCTGAAACCATCGTGGAAAACCGATTGCCTGGTTACATTGTCATTGGTCTGAAAAAGATGTTTTAATAGTATTGTACATACAAGTGTTTTCGAAATATAACTAAAGGTGTGTTCTATTAATTCTGTTTTTTATGAGGTGGCATTTCTATACATAACATTTCGGTCGCTTTTCGCTTTTATTCGGTGCAAAGTGTCAAGTCTCATCGGTCGTGTAGCCCGCTACACTCCCACTTCAACTTACAATTTGCCCTCGACTAAAAGTCGAAAATCGCCTCGACATAATTAATAGAACCCACCTAAACTGAATTAGCATTAAGGGTGGAAAAGCAGAATTAGTCATAACAACTAAAAACGTAGGTTAAAGAATCCAAATGCAAGGTGGGGCAAAGGCAATAATTTGCATGAATCGTTGTCTATATCATGGAATGAGACAATACTCGATGATATGGAACAGAAATTCGGTGTAAATAGCATTGACTTGCAAGAGTTGTATGCCTTCTGCGAGCGGGAGGGTGAGACTATCAGTTATCAGAAAGGCGAGCGGATGGAGTGTGAGGGCAAACCGTCGCAGTGGTTCGGCTTGGTCACCAAAGGATGTTTCAAGTATGTGACGCAAGGCATCAGTGACGGAAAGGAGCACATCACCTGGTTCTCGTTCGAGGGCGAGTATGTAGGCGACTATCCAAGTTGCCTTAGCGGAATGCCATCGCAAACCACGATAGAAGCGATGATGCCCAGCCGCGTTGTCAGATTGAGCGGTGAACAATTGGTGCAGATGTTCAGCCAAAGTATGAAAGCCATGGAGTTGCGTAGTATCATCGGGGAGCACCTGCTTAGCCAGGCACGCGCCCGTTATTTGGATTTCCATAGGGCCACACCTCGCGAACGCTACGACCTATTGCTCCGCCGTTGTCCTGGTATTGTGGAACACCTGCCCCTGCATGCTATTGCCTCATTTCTGAACCTAACTCCACAACAATTGTCACGCATCCGGAGGTCCGTCACGTTCGAAGACTGACAGCACAACGACACAAAAAGTCTGAACATTTGTTCAGATTTTACCCCCCGGCATCCTTTTCTGGGAATTCGCCGGGGGCTTTTTCGCGGGACTTTCTGTAACTTTGTGGCAAAAACGAAACGATTATGAAGCAAACCATCATCACCATCTTGCTTGCTCTCGTCGCAATGACGGGACAGGCACAGGAAGAGCGCATCGACACAGTGATTCCGAAATTCCTTTCCAACGGCTATTTCTTCCGTGAAATGCCTACGCTGCCCGACGGCGAGAAAACCATGTCTCGACTGAAAGACAAGGAGGGTAACAGCATCATCGTCATCAATGTCGACGCCACATTGCCCAAATCGCTCATCCGTAAGGCTATCCCCCGCGAACAGGTTCACAATGCCGACCAATTTCTGGACGGTCTAAACATGATGGCCACGATGACCTCGCTGACACAGGCAAGCGTCAAGGCCGACGGCACTTTCTATTATCCCCAAGCCGGTGAGATGTTCCCCCAGTTCTCAGAGAAAGACATGGAGGGCAAACTATGGACGAACGACAGCATCCGTGGCCGTGTCATGGTGCTCAACCTGTGGTACTCCGGCTGCGGTCCGTGCCGAGCCGAAATGCCAACCCTCTCGGAGTGGAAGGAACTATTGCCAAACGTGTTGTTTTTCTCTGCCACCTATCACGATGCGGAAACCGCCAAACGTATCACCGACAAGCATCACTTCACATGGACGCACCTCGTCGAGGCAAAGGACATGATGGCGTGGATTGGCACCAAGGGGTTCCCTCTCACCGTTGTTGTTGACAAAAAAGGCATCGTCCGCTATGCCGTACATGGTACCAATGAGACAATACGCGCAGAACTATTGGCGAAAATCAAGGAAGCAGAGGCGGAATAGTGGTCAAAGGGCATCTTGCTTGTCAAATGCCGAGAAACGAAAATGATAATACGTCCACCCATGACCCACCTCGTCCATAAATAATGAATATTCTTGGTACTTGTTACGAAAAACAGTCGTGTATTTCATAGAATTTTACTATTTTTGCATTGAAGTAGGTAATCGAAATTATCTGTAACTATCATTCTTGTAGGTATTGACAATAAAGATTTTGATATCACATAGTAGCAAGTCGGCATAGTAATTGTCATAGAAGATAGCAATTGCCATAGAAGAAAGGTTATGACACGCGAAGAAGCCTAGCAGCAGGCCTTGAGGTGCACGAGATACATCACTCGATGAAGAGACGCAATCCGTGGCACGACTACAGCCGCATGGGAACGTACATGCTGACCCTCGTGGTGAGAGAGCGCATGGCATTATTGGGCACGTTGAGGGGCAGCTTGGAAGGTGATGTGGCTCCTTATGTGGAGCACTCTGCCCTTGGGAGCATAATTGCTCAAAAAGAACAGAAGAAAATTCACCGCTTTTACCCACAGTTGGAGGTGTGGAAACTTTGTGTGATGCCTGATCACTTGCACATGATCGTAAGGATCAACGAGGACATGGGAAAGGGCAAGCACCTTGGAATAGTTGTTACAGGATTTAAATCTGGATACAACAATGCTTATTGGAAGCTGTTCAATATGGATGAACCGCCAAGACAAGGATTGTTCGAGACAGGTTACTGTGATAAGATTCTCATGAACGAAGGGCAATTGGACAACTGGATACGCTATCTTGATGACAATCCTCGCCGACTGATGATGAAACACCAGAACCCGAACTTGTTCACCGTACTCACAAACATGGAGGTGGCAGGTGAACAATGCCAGGCTGTAGGTAACAGATTTTGCTGAATATTCCAGACAAGGTGGCTGTCATCGTGCATAGGCGCTATACAGAGGAAAGAAATGCCCGTCTGAGAGAGGAATGGCTGGCATGTGGCGAACGTGGTGGCGTTCTTGTGAGTGCAGCCATTTCACCAAAGGAAAAAGAGGTGCTGCGAGAAGCCATGAACCGAGCCTACAACATCATCTTGCTTAGGGAGAATGGTTTCCCGAAGCTGTACAAGCCCTCTGGCGAGGCTTTTGATGCTTGTGCAAGGGGATTGCTGTTGCAGATAAGCCCTTGGGAGTTCCATTATGAGAAAAGGGCTATCACGAGAGCGCAATGCCTCCACTTGAATTCGATGGCAGAGAGGATTGCTGGCGATGAGAGGGGGGGACATGCGGCGAAACCGCATGGAACAGTGGTGGAAGAATAACGAATAAGCCCATTGTTCTGACCTATTAAAAAGAAAACACCCAATCTTACATTTTAGAATGTAAAATTGGGTGTAAATCTCGTAAATCGCTAACAATCAAGCGATTAAGCGGAGAGAAAGGGATTCGAACCCCTGGTACCTCTCGGTACGTCGGTTTTCAAGACCGATGCAATCGACCACTCTGCCATCTCTCCTTGCATGCTGAGGCCATAGCTTTTCAATTGCGGGTGCAAAATTAGAGTATTTTTTTCTGTCTTGCAAATTTTCGGTGGGAAAAAATAAGGAGGTGAAGGGATTTTTCGTAATTTTGCAGAACTATTCTAATCAAGCCCCCATAGTTTGGGACCAAAAAGATGACATATCCAGAGAATTTTGAGCAAAAGATAGGTTTTGGACATATAAGGAAAATGCTTCGCGAACGCTGCCTCTCCACTTTAGGCAAGGAGTTGGTCGACGAGATGCATTTCTGTTCAGACGGTGGCACCATCAGACTTCGCTTGGAGGAAGTTCGCGAGTACCGCCGTTTGGAATCAGAGGCAGACGACTTCCCTTTGCAGTTTTTTTTCGATGTCCGCCAGAGCGTGTCACGCCTTCGTCTTGAGGGCACGCATCTCGACGAGGAGGAGTTGTTTGACCTCCGCCGCTCGTTGGAGACCATCATCGGCATCGTACGCTTCCTCAGCCGCACCTACAGTGGTGACGAGAGCGATGGCGAGGCGAAGTACTGCTACCCCACCCTTCACGCCCTCACTATCGGTGTGACGACATTCCCCTCGGTCGTCCAGCAGATAGACCGTCTCCTCGACAAATATGGCAAGATGCGCGACAACGCTTCTCCACGCTTGTTGGAGATTCGCCGCGACCTTGCCCGCACGGAAGGTTCCGTCTCCCGCACCCTCTACAACATCCTTCGTTCTGCCCAGAGTGAAGGCCTTGTGGAAAAAGATGCCGCGCCTACCCTCCGCGACGGCCGTCTTGTGCTACCTGTAGCCCCCGCCATGAAGCGCCGTCTACGCGGCATAGTGCATGACGAGAGCGCTACGGGAAAGACCGTTTTCATCGAGCCCGCCGAAGTGGTGGAGGCCAACAACAAAATCCGCGAGTTGGAATCGGAAGAGCGGCGTGAGATTATCCGCATCCTCACCGAACTCGCCAAGGAGCTTCGCCCCCTTGTCCCTCAAATGCTGGCCTCTTATGGTCTGCTTGCCTCCATCGACTTCATCCGTGCCAAGACCTCCCTTGCCGAACATATCTCCGCCACCGAGCCCACTGTTTCCGACGAGCCCTTCATCGACTGGATTAGCGCGAGGCACCCCCTCTTGCAGCTCTCGCTCGCCAAGCAAGGTAAACAAGTAGTTCCGCTCGACATCATGCTCACGCCCGACAAGCACATGCTCATCATCTCGGGTCCCAACGCCGGCGGCAAGTCGGTCTGTCTGAAAACCGTGGGGTTGCTGCAATACATGCTGCAGTGCGGACTGTCGATCCCTGTGGGCGACCGTTCGCGCGCCGGTGTGTTCACACGCATCATGATAGACATCGGCGACGAACAAAGCATAGAGAATGACCTGAGCACCTACTCGAGCCATCTGCTCAACATGAAAATGATGATGCGCCATGCCAACGAGAGCACGCTGCTCCTCATCGATGAGTTCGGCACAGGCACCGAACCGCTTATTGGCGGTGCCATCGCCGAATCGGTGCTCAATCAATTGTGGCGCCAGCATGCCTGGGGCGTCATCACCACCCATTACCAGAATCTCAAACATTTCGCAGAGAACCACCAAGGCGTGTCGAACGGTGCGATGCTTTACGACAGGCATGAGATGCGCCCCCTCTTCCAGCTGGAAATCGGAAGGCCTGGCAGTTCGTTCGCCATAGAGATAGCCCGCAAGACAGGCATTCCCGAATCAGTGATAGCAGAAGCATCGGAACTGGTGGGCAGCGATTACATCCAAAGCGACAAATATCTCCAGGACATCGTGCGTGACAAGCGTTACTGGGAGAGCAAGCGTCAGACCATCCACCAGCGTGAGAAAGAGATGTCGGCGCTCATCGCACGTTACGAGGAGGATATCCGACAGTTGCAGGAAAGCCGGAAGGCCATCATCGCCCGTGCCAAGGAACAAGCCGAGGAGTTGCTCAATGAGAGCAACCGACGTATAGAAAACACCATCCGTGAAATCCGCGAGAGCCAGGCCGACAAGGAGGAGACCCGCCGCACCCGCGAGCAGCTCACCGACTTCCGCCAAGAGGTGGAGGGTCTTGACACCGAAGCCAATGACGAGTTGATTGACCGCAAAATCAAGCAGATACAGGCACGCCGTGAGCGCAAGGAGAAACGCAGGCGCGAGAAGGCCGCCCTTCAGGCGGCTCAGAAGCCCACTGCCCCAGTGAAGCCCAAGGCCGAAGAGCCACTCCGCGAAGGCGACACCGTTCGCATCAAGGGCTTAACGACAGTAGGATACATCGAGCGTCTCCAAGGCAAGATGGCCACCGTGGTAATGGGCGACATGCGTACGAAGATGCGCACAGAGCGTCTGGAGCGTGCAGAAGCCCCTAAGACGACAGCTCCCACGTCGTACACCACCATTGGGCGTGAGACGCGGGAGACAATCGATAAGCGTAAGCTTAATTTCAAACAGGACCTTGACGTGCGAGGGATGCGCGGCGACGAGGCCATCAATGCCGTTACCTATTTCATCGACGACGCCATCCTTGTTGGTATGAGCCGGGTGCGCATCCTTCACGGCACTGGCTCAGGCATCCTTCGCCAGCTCATCAGACAATATCTTGCGACCGTGCCTGCCGTGGAGGCTTACCGCGACGAGCACGTTCAGTTTGGCGGAGCCGGCATCACCGTAGTCGACTTAGGTTAATCACAGGATGATATTGAAGCCCAGCGAGACACTTCCGTTCGACGACAGAGGTATCATCTCATGGCTCACCTTGCCTATCATGCGGTCCATACCGATATGGAATCCGAATTTCTTGGCCCTGAAATTAGCGAGGAATCCGAAATTGGCAGAGTAGTTGTTGACTGCAAGGCTCAGCGCTCCGTCGAACCATTTTGCCGGTGTGATATTTCCACTCAGCCTTGCTTCAGTCCATGAGAAGGGTCCGTTGATATGAGCCATTCCGAGCAATCCCACTTTCAGCATCTTCAATGTTGGGATTTGATACATACATCCAGCAGAGAGAGTGGCCCCTATCCCCGTAACCCTTGAGCCATCGTTTCCTTTGTCGCGCAGGTTGGCGAAGTCGAGCATCTGGTCGGTGTAACTGTCGGCCTTATTGTCGAGTTTGTCGGGCGAGCTGGAGTCGGCAGACACATCATGGAAGCCATCGAAGACAAAGGTCTTGGCGTCGTTGGTAGCATGGAAGTCATCGGTCCAGAAGATGGCCCCGAGGTCCTGTACAGCAGCGCTGACGGTGAGTTGGTCGTTGACTTTGTACACCGCACCGGCATCGATGGCGGCTCCGAAGCCACCGACACCTGCACCATCGACATCCACGTCATTGACATGGGTATAGGACCCCTGCTTGTTGTTGTACTCCTTGGTCTTGCTGAGATACTTAAATCCCTTCATGCTCACGTGCGACTGAGCGTCGCCACTGATTCGCCATACGTTTCCGGGCGTGAGGTCTGCCTTCACATCGGTCATCCGGAAATCGACATCAGCACCACCCACGAGCAGTTTGAGTTTTGCTCCCACGCGTAGTTTCCGGTCCACTTGCCTTGAATGTCCTAAAGACAACTCGACGTAAGTCTGTCCGCTGAGGCTGATATCGCCGATGTCATAGTTTCTGTTTCCCATGTCGGCAGCGAACTGGAAAAGTTTGTAAGGTGCGTTGACGTTGACCGAGGTTCTGGAGTTGAGTTCCAGCGTATTGTACCCGCCCCATTTTTTAAATCCCATGGAGAAAAGTGATACTTTGAGGTCGGCATTGACTTTGTTGTCGCCGCTGGCAAACCCTTTAAGCTGATTGCTCAGATAAGGGTTGATGAAAGAGGTCATCTTCTTGTCGCTCTCCTTGGGATAAAGCGGGTTTTTACGCACCAGTTCCTCGTAGCCGAAATTACCCATCATGCTGACATTTACATTGCCGAGCACCGGTATGGAGATATACGAATCCTCATTGTCGATAGCGGGGTTGAGGTCGTGGCGGTAGAGGTAATGGTCGGAGAAATATGCGGTGCGGAGGTCCTGTGCCGCCATGTTGCCAGAGGCGGTGAAGAGCACTGCCATGGCGAGTAGTCTGAATGAAGTCTTTTTCATCTGAAACGGTGATGTGTATGGTTGGATGGTATTGTAGCTTATCTCAAAAACACTGACCATGTGAAGAGATGTCAGTTGAGGTCAATGGCCACTTTACCATGTTTCTGTATCTTGATATTTGTTACCTTGATGGTTTGCTTGTAAGCGTTTAGCATGACTCCGGTGACTTTGTTTTTCCCGTCGTTGGTAGTCATGGTCACCCTGAATCCGATACCATCGAGAGTTTTCAGCACAGTTTTGTCTTTAGGCAGTACATTGATAACCACTTTGGTGCTGGCGGGAGTGACGCCGTCGGGGGAAGCCTTGATGAGTTTATCGACGGTCACGGCGAGTCGTTCATCGCCAATAATGTTTCCACTGAGGTCAATGCCGTAAGCATTGAGTTTGAGGTATGCAGGAATTTTGTTTTCCACATCAGCCGTAGCGGTGATGTATCCATCGACAGTCCCGTCTTCCTTTGTGCTGACGAAGTTGATGTCCTTCACCTTGTCATTCCATCCCGTGTAGCTGTGTTTGTAGATGATTCGTGCATCTTTCTCAAGAGCAATGCCCGAAGCCACAGACAGTCGCAGACGTCCCTCATAGTAATTGGATAGTGTGATTTCAGCATCCTCGCTGTCATCGCCCACACCGACGAGGTCGACAAGTGCAATGCTGTCGGGCACATTTCGGATGACATCGCATATTTCTGGAATGACGATGATGGTGGTGTCGCTGGCATGTTCGGCGGGTCTGCGTCGTATGCTGACGATACTGTGCCCATTGGCCTTGTAAGTGAACTGTGGCACATCGATTCGTTTGATCACATTGCCCTTGCTGTCCTTAGCGACGATGGCGCCCGTCATTTTCGTGGGGAAAGGAACTGCGCTGAAGATGTTGATGTTGAGCATCGGGTTATAGAGGTCGAGGTTCACCTCATCATCATTGAGGAAAGAGGGTACGTTTTTGAGCGACACTCCGCCCACCTTTCCGAAAGACCTGACGGGTGTGAATCCACCCTTGGCACTTTGCACCGTGAATCGGTCGAGAACAGCAGAGCCGGTGACGGTGAGGTCTTTTGCCTCGGCAGCCTTATCGAAATCGACGGCCGTTTCATGGACTTTCACACCAAATCCGAGCGAGCCATGGAAATGAATTCCATCTCCCTGTACATAAGTCATATAGCTCCCGTCGGCCTTCTTTCCACTGAGGTCCATACCGGTGACATTGAGCACGAATTTCACTCCGTCGGCGGGGTTGACATCTCTCAGTACAAGGACATTATTGGCATCAACACTGATAGAGTCGTTGAGATATGCCGCTTTTCCACATTCCATGCATTGTGGCAGTGAGAAAGTAAGTTGCGCGATGTTTTTCAACGCCAACTGCAGGTCTTTTGGGAATTTGAGCGATACAGTGAGTTTGGTATTGAAGCCGATATGTGTGAGACGTGTGATTTGCGTGGTGTTGTGATGGAAGCTGAAATCGAGGTCGACCATAGGAGCTTCGAACTCTATCACATCATCTGCCCCCTTCACTTTCCTTGGTGCCCCCTGAGGTCCGAAGTCACCGAGGTCGATGGTATATGAGCCTTTATAGGATTTGGATGGAACGACAAATCTCGCCACCACCATGTGCGCTACGAACTCGTTGTCGTCGATGGCATCGATGTTGTACATGCCATCCTCACTGACTGAAAGGAAATTGTTGACCCCCAAGTCGAGGACATCGTCAAGTTTGATGTCGGCCGTGCTGTTGTCGGATGGCAATTGGATATCATCGCCCAACCCCACGGTCATGTCCACATTATCCAAGTCATAGTCATTATCGACACAGGCCACAAAGGCCAGTGCCATGACACCGGCGACGCAGCATTTTGCGGCCCACAAATAAGGTTTGATTCTCATAAGCAGAAAACATTAATTATATCCAAAGGTGCAAAATTATTGTTTTTTGGCAGAAAAAGAGGTGTTTTGTTGTTAAAATATGTAAAGTGGTCTATTAAGGAGCCAAAAAGAGCCGCATCACAAATGCGATGCGACTCTTTTGAGCCTCTTGTCGGATTCGAACCAACGACCCCGAGATTACAAATCACGTG
>CAMHEL010000082.1 GCA_946184125.1 uncultured Prevotellaceae bacterium | reverse complement strand
TTGAACCACTTCATGAAGCGTTTCTGCAACCATGACAGTCCTTCCCAGTCAGGCTGTGACCCGTCGGGGAAATAGAAGTTGCCGAACAGGCTCTCGAAATAATATTTGTCGTAATAGGCGATGTTCCAGAACACGGCCTGGTAGTTGCGGGCGCCGGTGGGCTGGTTGATGGAATAGACGATCTGCTCGAAGCAGTCGGTAATCATCTTGTCGATGGTACGTTTCTTGATGGAGAGGTCCACCACTTTGTCTGCGTTCTTCCAGTAGTCCTTCCCATATTCCATTCCAATGAAATAGTTGAGGTACATGAGGAACTCCGGTGTGGCACATGCGCCACTGAGCATACTCGACACCATGAACACCATGTTGACGAATCCTCCGCAGAAAGACTTGAGGTTGGTGGGTGCGGTGGAGTTCCCTCCGATGGACATGGTACCCCCGATGAGCCAGGGATACATGGTGATGGAAGCACAGTAGTTGGCGAGCGACGTCTCGTCGTTTTTGTAAATAAAATGGTGTGTGAGTTTCTCGATATATTCATCGGCGAGCTCCTTTCCATACATTTGCTTGATGCGGTCGGTGAGCAGCCGTCGGTTCAGTCTGATGAAACTCGACTTGGGTAGTTCTCCGATGAGCGTTGCGATATTTTTATGTTCTACATTTGCATTGGCGTCATACTTCGAACCAGTAGCAGCATTGGCGGCATCGACATAGTCTGCCAAAAATTTCAACCGCTCCATGGTCTCACGGTCTTCAGTATGCCTCTGTCTATAGAGCATAAACGACTTGGCGACCTTGAAGTGCCCCTCCTGCATGAGTGCCATTTCCACCTCGTTCTGAATATCCTCGACTGTGATGTTGTCGGTGATATTCAAGTGGCTGATAATCTTTGAGATATCCCCCAGTTCGGCAGTTTCTCCGACGGACTGGAAAGCCTTGATAATAGCGGTCATGATTTTGTCGAGCGAGAAGCGGTCGCGCTTGCCGTCACGCTTTAGAATCGTATATTCCCTCATTGGTATAGTTATAATTTTTGGAAAACATTTCCTCTCAAAAATTTCAAAAAGTTTCCCGTTTTGGTCAACTTTTAAAAACTTTGCGTCAATCGAGTTGCAAATTTAGGTTATTGATTTCGGTTACAAAGATAACACATTTCTCTGTTTTGGCCATTGGAAAAATGACGGAAATGCTCTTCGTTAACGAATTTTAATGATTAAAAATTAACAAATTTCGGAACAAAAATTGAGTGTATTTGGGATAACAATTAGCTATGAGCGCCTTACGGCGATTGATTGCACACCTTGCCAAAAAACGGCATGAGTGTGCAATTTTAGTCAAAGAGCGGTGGAATGCTGCGACGGGGTGCGGTATGGTGTCCGCACCCCGTCGTAAGTATTGCATATTATAGATAAGGTGAATTGATTCGTTTCATAGTTTCATAGCCTGACATTGGAGATATCGACAAGATGGTTGACGATGGCATAGATGGTCAGTCCGGCGGGGCTGTGTATTTGAAGTTTTCGTGCGATGTTTCTTCTGTGGGTGATGACCGTGTTGAGCGAGATGCACAGGTGGTCGGCTATTTCTTTGTTGCTCATCCCCTGTACGAGGCTGACGATGACATCCCTCTCCCTTTCGCTGATTGCTTCTGCTTTTTCCTTGTCCTGGCTGATCATGCCGGCAATTTTGGCAGTCACGTCACTTTGTTTCAGTTTTCTCTCGACCCATCTGATGGCCGGTATGAAAATGGACTCCTCCACCTCAGCGTGGTTCGACAGCCATGTCTCGTTGTTGTAGATGTCGTAGAGGCACGACGACAACTGGTTGTTGTGCATCCCGTCGCTGGGCAGGTATTTGATGATGATGCTTTTGAGCTCCCTGAGCAATCCGTTGGTTTGTCCGTGGTGCTTGGAATAGGTCTCGATGTCGTAATTACCTGTCGGTTTTCTCTCGAGCAGAGCCTCCACATAGGGATAGACGGTCTTTTCCTCATATTTCATGTGCGACTTGATGGCCCTTGCGTAGTCGTCATAGACTTTGAGTATGAGTCTTGCGAGGTTGTCGTTCTCATCGAGTGCATCGACGAGTTTTTTCCTTATGGTAGGCAGTTGGAATCCGAGGAAATACTCATGACTTGCCCTGAGGTATTTCATGAGTGTGGGTATCGACAGTTTGGACACGTTGTCGGGGTCTCTATACCCATTTATAGTGAAATTGACGACAGCAAGGAAAGTGAAGGTATCTACTTTCTGTTCATTGCAAACCTCTCTTACTGTTTTGTCGCCAAACCCGAGGTTGATGCCGAAACTTCCAAGGCTCTGCAGGAGATTATAATTGTCACGTATGAGTGAAATCATGCTGTCCTCGGGCTCATACATCTTCTGATTTTTCATGCTGCTGATATGTTAAGTAGGTAATCACAATTATCTGTAACGTTCACTTAAGCAGGTGTTCTACCGTCTTTTATGTTGCTTTGGCGCATTTTCCGCTCATCCTCAGTCATATAACCTTCTATATTCCACGGGATTGCATCCAAATAAAACATGAAAAACGTTCATCAAACGACGACCACCTACTTTACTTTTGGTCGCAAAATAACTAAAAAAACCTCATTTTTGCAATCCCCATAAATAGGTATTTTATGTTTTTGGGGAGAGACATATCATGGCAATCTGCAGAGCAGCGACGACAGCGATGCACCCCCACCCTATTGACCAGAAGAGTTTGTTGAATGGGATGTCGGGCTTTCTTCCTGGCCATTTGTAGTATAATGCAGCCGCTGCGACCGTGCAAGCCATGGCGGTCCATCTGCCCGCAGTCCCGTCGCCAAGCAGCAGTTCCACCATCTGGCAAGCCTTCATCACAGCGGCGCCATAAAGGGGATAGACACAGTTGTAGAGTGCCCGTCGTGTGCGCTCATTCTGCCTCGACTTGTCGATGCAGAAGATGATGAGCACGACGATGGCAAGCCAGAGAACAAAGTTACGGAACAGCGGATTGTAGACGAAAGAAGGCATACGCAGCAGTGGTGTCACTTGATGTTGGCGTCGAGAATGATGCTGCTACCGTCGAAGGAGACATTTCGAAGGGTCAGGGCGTCGAAGGTCTTTTTCAGTTTATCCATCTTGCTGAGTCTGACGGCGAAGATGTCGTCGGGGCATTTGTCGATGATTTGGCTGTACTGACCATTTTTCGACAAATAGCTGACGATGGCGTTGATAATGAGGTCGACGAGCAGTCCACTGGTTGACGAGAGGAAGAGGTCGTTGTCCTCCACTTTCTCCACTGCGAGTCCTACGCTGACATCCTTGGTGAAGGGTCCCACCTTGAGGGTAGTCCCAATCGACATCGTCTTTTCATCGACATAGCGTATGTCGACGTCCTTCTGATAATGGTCGGCGAAGTACTTGTGCACTTCTTCGAATGGCATTCTGATTTGCATGATTGGATAGTTTTTGATGAATAAAGCCGGCGGCAAGCGCCATTTTTATGTTTTGCGCACAAAGATACAAATTAAGATTGAAAATTGAGGATTGAAAATTGAAAATTGAAAATTGAGAATGGAAGATTGAGGATGGAGGGTTGAGGATGGAACAAGTGGGGCAATCAAGGGGGGGCAATCAAAATGGACAATCAAAGGGACAGGTTCTTGACGGAATTCTCGAATTCCATCAAAAACCTGTCCCCATTGATTGACCATTGATTGACCTTTATCTTCAAATTTGGGTCAAGCTCTTATTTCTTCGATATGCTGTAAGATTTCTTGGTACTGGCGCTGCGTTTTGAAGTGCATTTTCAATCCAATGGCTCCTCCAATGATGAGACCGAGGACGGCGCCAATGAGGAAGGGCAAGAGAGTCTCTCCTAATACGGAATAAGCCTCGTAGATAAGCCATCCAACCCAAAGGATGAGAACGGGGATGGCGAAGAGCAGCCAGTCGCTGTCGAGTTTCTTTGCCTTGGCTATGTTTTGCTGCACCTCGAGCAGATTGTTGTCCATCATGTTACTATCATAGACTTTCTTCCCGACGAACAAGGTGAATCCGAGGCATACGACCATGAAAATACAAGTGCAAATCCAGAAAGCCATGGAAAAGCCCATCATATTGATAAAGACATAATAGGAATAGGGAATGACAAACAATGCAGCGATAATGCTGACAAGATATTTGTTGAGTATGCTCGAGGCATTATTCTTCATCGACTGTCGTATGAGTCTGTCGTTGACGATTTCCTGTCTGTCAAGTTTCCCTTTCAGTATGGCCATCTGCTGGCGCATTTCTTCGAATTGAGTATCCATGATGTTTCGTTTTTTAAAGATTTTACATTTTCTTGAGTTGTTCTTTGATCCTAAACAGTCTGACGCTGACATTTTTCTCAGTGATGCCTATGATTTGCCCGATTTCCTCATAGCTGAGGTTCTCAAGCCAGAGAAGTACTATTGCCCTGTCGAACGGCTGCAGTTTGGAAATACGCTTATGGAGCATGTCCACTTGCCGTGTGTCCTTGTCCTGGTCCTCAAAGAGGTTGATGTCCATGGTAAGCCTGACGGTAGGGGTTTTCTTCTTTTTCCTGTCGATAGAGATGCACGTGTTGAGTGCGACGCGGTAAATCCAGGTCTTGATGTCACTCCGATGCTCGAATCTATCGAAGCCTTTCCAGATGTTAACCAGCACTTCCTGAAAGAGGTCGTTCACCTCGTCGGCATCTTGAGAGAACATGTAGCACACCGTATATATGGTGTCCTTGTGTTCTGAAACGGTTTGCGCAAACTGTCTTTCTTTTGTTGTCATTGTCGTCTTGTTTTTGATCATTTTACCCATTAGACGCAGAAGGCGAACTAAAACTACAAGAAAATCGGAAAAAACGAAAAAAAAAGCACCGCCATCCTCATAGCAGTGCTTATACCTTGTTTATAATGTATAAAATACGTTTCTCAGTTTTCAGTTTTAAGTCCTCGGTTTTCAGTTTTCAAATCTCAAACCTCAAACCTCAAACCTACTTCGCATACGCCACCGACCTTGTCTCGCGAATGACGGTGATTTTCACCTGTCCCGGATAGGTCATTTCGTTTTGGATCTTGTTGGCGATTTCTCCAGAGAGAGCCTCGGTCTCCTTGTCGTCCATCTTGTCGGCCCCGACGATGACCCTGAGTTCCCTACCGGCTTGAATGGCATAAGTCTTGGTGACTCCCGGATAGCTCATGGCAATAGCCTCGAGGTCGTTGAGTCGCTTGATGTATGCCTCTACGATTTCGCGTCTTGCTCCCGGTCTTGCGCCCGAGATGGCGTCGCAGATTTGGACGATGGGAGCGAGCAGTGTGTTCATCTCCAGTTCATCGTGGTGTGCACCGATGGCGTTGCAGATATCGGGTTTCTCCTTGTATTTCTCAGCGATTTTGGCTCCGTAGAGAGCGTGTGGAAGGTCGCTTTCCTCATCAGGCACCTTTCCGATATCGTGCAAAAGTCCTGCCCTTTTAGCCTTCTTGGGGTTGAGTCCCAGTTCCGAAGCCATGACGGCGCAGAGGTTGGCAGTTTCTCTTGCGTGCTGTAGCAGGTTCTGTCCGTAGGATGAGCGGTATTTCATCTTACCGATGATGCGGATAAGTTCCGGATGCAGTCCATGCACACCGAGGTCAATGGCAGTCCGTTTACCGGTCTCGATGACCTCGTTGTCGAGTTGTTTCTTCACTTTAGCCACCACTTCCTCGATGCGTGCGGGGTGAATACGTCCATCTGTGACGAGTTGGTGCAGTGCGAGTCGGCACACCTCACGCCGGATGGGGTCGAACGCAGAGATGACGATGGCCTCTGGTGTGTCGTCGACGACGATTTCCACCCCAGTAGCCGCCTCGAGCGCGCGTATGTTTCTTCCTTCACGCCCGATGATACGTCCCTTGACCTCATCGTTGTCGATATGGAAGACGCTCACGGAGTTCTCTATGGCTGTTTCAGTAGCGACGCGCTGAATGGTCTGTATGACGATTTTCTTGGCCTGCGCGTTGGCATTGAGTTTCGCCTCGTCGATGATTTCGTTGACATAGCTGGCAGCATCGGCCCTTGCCTCGTCCTTGAGGCTTTCGACGAGTCTGTGCTTAGCCTCCTCGGCACTGAGTCCTGAGAGTTCCTCGAGTTTTTCCCTCTCCTTTGACTGCATCTTCTCGAGTTCCTCCTGCTTGATGACGAGCAGTTTTTTCTCGTTGTCGATGCGTTTCTGTGCCTGCTCCAGTTCCTGCCTTCTTCTTCCGAGTTCTTCCTGCTTTTGGTTGAGCGACACCTCTCTTTGCTTGAGTCTTGTCTCACTCTGCTGCAGTTTTTGGTTCCTTGCCTGTACCTCTTTTTCAAGTTCCGCCTTTTTATTGAGGAATTTCTCCTTCACCTCGAGCAGTTTTTTCTCTTTGATGACGTCGGCTTCCTGTTTAGCGGCCTCGATAGTTTGGTTGTATTTTCCCTTGATGAATTTGAGGAACATGTAGTAGCCTGCGAGCCCGCCAACGATGAAGCTGACGGCCGCAATAATTATGGTAATTAAGGTAGTCATTATGTATTATATATATAAAGTGAAAATGTTAGCTCATATTCTCTCCGAGAGCCTCATCGATTTCCGCAGTGAGTGCATTGATCATGTCTCTGAAAGGGGCAGTGTCGTTGCGTTGCGTCTCCAATTCAAACTTGAGCGCGATGTCAATCAACGCATAATAGAGCACCTCAGTGGCGCTCTTTTTGCCTTGTGCTCTTGAATTGTAGTAGGTCACTGTGCTTTTAACCAGCGACGCTGCCTTGCGATAGGTCTCTTCCTCCTCTGGAAAAATCCTCATGGGAATGACCGTGTCGCCAACATTCAACTTTATATGTAGTTTTTCCGTTCCTTCGTCAGACATGGCTCAATTATTTCTCGCTCAGCAGCGTAATACATTTGTCGACGCTTCTGATCAGCTTAGCGAGCCTTGCTTTAGCAGCTTCCATGTCGCCCTCACTGACCTCGAGCATCCTGGCCGTCATCAGACTATTGTAATGCTCCTGCGCCGTTTTGAGCTGGCTATCGAGGCTGCTGATGCTTTCCTGTCGCGCCTCCAGCTCCTGTCTCAGCCTCTCATTCTCTGCTTTGAGCTGCTCGTACTTCAACAGCAGTTGTCGCGTCTTTGCAGCAAAGAGTGTGAGAATCTTGTCGTCTGCAGTCATCATTTACAATTTGCGCACAAAATTACACTATAAATTCCACTTAGCCAAATATTATTCTGTTTTTTTGTATTTTTGGCCAAGCGGTCCATTTGGTTTCCCTCTTTTTCACGCCATTATTTTGCAGCGGCATCGTCTTTGGGTTTAGGCTCCTTTTTAGCGAGCATCACCACCTGGTAGACGAAATCGGTAATCCACTTCTGCGTGAATCCGAGTCGTGAATTGAGGTTGCGTATGTTGAGCACCGCCTTCACGACGCCGGCATCCTTGAAGTCGTTTTTCGTGAAGATATCGTTCACGGTTTTCTCTGTCATGGTGTAGAGAGCCGACTTGAAGAATGAGGGCAGACGTAGTTTGAACTTCATGAGATTTCCCGTAAGCATCATGAGGTCCTGTGAGAACGACTGGAACTGCACGAGGAAAGGCTGCACATCCTGGAGCCGTTTGCAGTTTTTCTTGACAGCGGCATCGAGCTCCTTGAAGAAGTTGTCGTCGGTCTTGTAAAAATCCTTCATCATTTTCTTGCACCTTGCCTTCTCGCCTGGTCCGAGTTTGTTGTTCAGCGTAGGCACGTGCAGCTGTGTTTTGAAGGTCCGCAGGTCGGGCAGCATTCCCAGGTTGGTGATACCGAGGCGCTCGGCGAGTGCCGCCTGCATATATACTCTGAGCAGTGTCATGTAGTCTTCCATTCCACCAATGCGCTGCTCCTCTTTGTCTTTCTTTCCGAAGAGTCTTGAAAAAAATCCCATTTTGGTATACTATATTAATATGGTTTACAACGATGTATTTCCTTAAGTAGGTAATCAAAATTATCTGTTACTATCATTCTTGTAGGTGTTGTATAGTCTTTTATGTTTCTTTGGTGCATCTTTTTCACTCATCCTCAGTCACATAGCCCGCTATGCTCCTTCGTCTGAGAGAAAAATCTGCATCCAAATAAATCATAAAATACTATCATCTAATTTTGATCACCTACTTATTGGGTGCAAAGATAGTGCAAAATCCGCTTAATTGAGCAAAAAAACGGCTAATAAATGCCAAAAAAGCCCAAAGGGGGGCGCTCATCGATGAGCGCCCCCCTTGTGAAGTTGATTGAAAGAAATCCGTAGTGCTTATTTGACGACGACCTTTCTTCCGTTGTGGATGTAGATGCCCCTTGTGGGACGGTTCACCTTCTGTCCGCTGAGGTTGTAGTAGCTGTCGGAGCTGCCGGAATTGTAGCGCACAGTGTTGATGTCATCGAGGATGTCCTGAGCCTGCTTGACGATTTCGGAGTCTTCCTTCTCATAGCCGATGTAGCTGATGACGGCAGGCACCGTCTCGTCGGCAAGAGTCAATCCGAAGGTGGTGTTCCACCCGGCGTCGCCCACGAGGTAAGTTCTCTCGAGGCTGAAGGATTCGCCGATGCCCGACTCAGCGATGTTCCACACCAGCGTGACAAGTCCGTCTTCATTCTCCACGGCGATGTTGGGTGCGACCTGTGTCCCATGGTTGGTGTTGTTGAGCCACCAGAGATAAGACTTGCCATCAGCGATGGAGAGTCCCTTGCCTTGGATGACGAAATACTTGGCATTGGTCACATAGAGCACCTTGTCGGTCTTGTAGAGCAGTGCCACATTGTTGTCGCCCGCCTGGCTGACGGTGATGGTGTTGGCCTCCTCGTCGACGACGACCTTGTCGGGTGAGATTCTTCCCGGGTCACCGGCGACCCAGAGATTGGCATCCCATGCATACTCAGCCTCCTCCACCGGACTTTCGATTTGGTGAGTGAAGCCGATATAGCTGATGACAGCCGGCACCGACTCATCGGCAAGTGTCATGCCGAATGTGGTGCTCCATCCGCCCTCGTCCTTGAAGATGGTGTTTTCCTTGCCGAGGTTGCCACCGATGTTGAGCAGGGAGGCATCCCATGCGAAGACGGTCTGTCCGTCCACTTCATAGATGGCATGCGGCTTGTACTGTCCACCGTCATTGGTGTTGTTGAGCCACCAGAGGTAGCTTGCGCCGTCCTCCGTCGAGAGGCCCGTAGCCTTGATGACGAAGTATTTCTCGTCGGCCATGACGCTGTACTCCTTGTCGGAGCGGAAGATGAGTGCCACATTATTCACACCCGTCTGGCTGACGGTGATGGTATTGGCCTCGGTGTCGGCCACCACGTTGTCGGGACTGATTCGTCCTGGGTCGCCGGCAATCCACTCACTGGCCACGAACTGGTAGAAGTTGGTTTCGCTGATCCATCTCGGGTCGCCCACCTTGAGCACGTTCTGCATGCAGTTGCCCAGGGTGAAGTCGCCGTTGGCATAGTCGCCTGCGAACACCACGGCGCCCGTCACATTGTCTTTCACGGGCTCTTCTTCGTCGTTGGTGCTCTCGTCAGCACTGACATCGGTGAACACACCGTCGACGATGCGCTGGAAGGAGTTGCCGCTGACGTTCCACACGGGGTTGGAGCCGTTCTGTCCGCCGTTGAGGCCCCTGACGAACTGTCCGCTCTTACCGCAGTCCACCACAAGGTTGTTCTTCACCACATAGGTGAGCCACTTCTGGTTGGCCTGACGGTGGGTGTTGACGTTCTTGTCGTAAGCGATGTTGAAGAGCGTCGAGTTCTCGAGGCAGATATACTGCATCTCCAGTCCTATCTCGGTGGCCTTCGTTCCGCTCTGCGAGCTGTAGAGCTGCCCGGTGTGCTGCGGGTTGCCATAGATGGTGGAGTTCTTGATGGTCACATACTCAGCCGCACCGCCACTGTTGAAGTCGATGATGGAGCTGTTGCCACCAGCCACCTCCACGACGCAGTTGTCGATGAGCACCTGTCCGTAGACAGCCTTCACCTTGTTGCCATAGAAGAGCTGCTTGGGCAGCGCCTTGACGTTGAGGCCGATGAACTTGATATCGCCCATGTTGCTGAATTCATTTTCGAGCATGTTCTCCTTATACTGCTCTTCGCTGACCAGCACGACCGGTGCTCCAAGGCCCGTGGCGTCGAGCGTAGCGCCGTTGCCGTTGATGGTGAGCGGGCAAGCCATCTCCAAGGAAGCACTGATGGTGTAGCTGCCCCCCTCGGCGAGGTTGATGGTCACCGAAGCAGGCTTCGGGTTGTCGGCCTTGGCAGCAGCCAGTTCAGCGGCGATGTCCTTTCCGCTTTCGATGTTCAGTGTGATGGGCTCGCCGACGGCGGGCTCAGCAGCAAGCGCGACGAGTGTGAGGGCCTTGATTTGTATGACGAACCAGTTGCCGCCATTGGCGATGTTCTTCATACCGATTTGCAGTGTTCCGTCCTCTCCCACCTGTGCCTCGAGTTCTACCACATTCTGGGTGGGATCGCACCCTGTTTGTGCATAGACCTCCATGGGTGAGGTGGCATCGTTGGCATACGCCACAGTGATGTCAGGACCTGTTGTTGCCTCTATCCACGCCACATTGGCCACGGCATAGAGTTCCACCTTGTAGGTGCCTGGCTGCAGTCCGCTGATGACCTGGCTCATGATGTCGCCCTCGGTCATCTCAGCCCCGCCATATCGCTCGACATAGTCGTTCTGGTAGATGCCAGTGGCTCCGGTCCAGTCGCCCTGTGCTTTCCCCACGAGGTCGGTGAAGTCGGCGCCCGGAGTGGTCTGTGCTCTCACAGCTGCGAGGTAAGCAGCCTTGACGTCGGCGACGCTTGAGTTATCCTCCAGCGTGCGGTCGTCGTAAGCCTTCTGGATGGCGCTCACGTCAAAGGCGGCCTGTCCGTCGTTGTCGAGCGAGGCAGCTTTGGCGGCATAAGTGTCAAGCGCTTCCTTCACCTCTTTATAAATAGCTGCGGAAGCACTGGCAGCAGTGATGTTGGTGCGCAGCAGGTCGATGGCAGCCTGGTATTCCTCGGCAGTGGTGAATCCCGAGTCATCGACCATTGCGCCCTTCAGCTGCTCAGCCACATTGGCGTTGATGGGCGACTCGAGCAGCGCTTTTGCCTCAGCCATCAGGTTGGCATAAAGATCTGAAGCGAGGACTTTTGCAGTCACGCCCTTGAGCTGTACGATGTGCCAGTTGGTGTAGTTGGTGCTCTTGCTCATACCGAGCTTGAGGGTGCCATTCTCCCCCACGACGACGCCATCGAGGACAGCGGTCGACACCTCGGAGAATGAGACAGCCTTGTAAGCTGCGATTTCCTGTGAGACAGTTCCCTCGCTCGACTCGGCATAAAGTGCGATGCCCGTACGCATGGTGAGAGGATCCTCGGCATTGTCCTCGCTTCTGAAATAGCCAGACTCGAACCCACGTCCGAAGGTGTAGGCAGCCGAACCGTAGAGTTCGATTTTGTATGTGCCCGGTGTGAGGCCGCTGAGAACCTGATAGAACACATCCCCGGTGTTGTCGCACGTGCCGTCATATCTCTCGCACATGTAGACGGTCTTGCCGTCATTGGTCTGCACCTGCGGTGCTGCCCATGTGGCATATCCCGAAGCCCCTATCCAGTTGGTGTATTCGGTGAGTGATGCGAACTCGCTGGTGAGGTCGGTCTCGATGTAGATGGCCGGTTTGACGGTGGCAATCCACCTTGGGTCGCCCACCTTGGCTGTGTTCTGCGGGCAGTCGGCAAGGGTGAAGTCGCCGTTGGCATAGTCGCCGGCGAACGCCACAACGCCCGTCACATTGTCGCTGACTGGCTCTTCCTCATCGTTGGTGCTCTCCTCGGCACTGACATCGGTGAACACACCGTCGACGATGCGCTGGAAGGAGTTGCCGCTGACGTTCCACACGGGGTTGGAGCCGTTCTGTCCGCCGTTGAGGCCCCTGACGAACTGTCCGCTCTTACCGCAGTCCACCACAAGGTTGTTCTTCACCACATAGGTGAGCCACTTCTGGTTGGCCTGACGGTGGGTGTTGACGTTCTTGTCGTAAGCGATGTTGAAGAGCGTCGAGTTCTCGAGGCAGATATACTGCATCTCCAGTCCTATCTCGGTGGCCTTCGTTCCGCTCTGCGAGCTGTAGAGCTGCCCGGTGTGCTGCGGGTTGCCATAGATGGTGGAGTTCTTGATGGTCACATACTCAGCCGCACCGCCACTGTTGAAGTCGATGATGGAGCTGTTGCCACCAGCCACCTCCACGACGCAGTTGTCGATGAGCACCTGTCCGTAGGCAGCCTTCACCTTGTTGCCATAGATGAGCTGCTTGGGCAGCGCCTTGACATTGAGGCCGATGAACTTGATGTCACCCATATTGCTGAATCCATTTTCGAGCATGTTCTCAGCATACTGTCCTTCGCTGACCAGCACGACCGGTGCCCCAAGTCCCGTGGCGTCGAGCGTAGCGCCGTTGCCGTTGATGGTGAGCGGGCATGCTATCTCCAATGATGCGCTGATGGTGTAGCTGCCACCCTCGGCGAGGTTGATGGTCACTGCCGCGGGTTTCGGGTTGTCGGCCTTGGCAGCAGCCAGTTCGGTGGCGATGTCTCCTGAAGCGACGGTGAGTTCAATGGCCGGTCCCATCTTCGCCTCCACCTTCTCGTGGTTGATGCCGAAGAACTGGATGGTGGTGCCTTTGGCAGCAGCGACATATTTCTTCCCTCCTGCCAGGTTGAAGGTCTTTGTCACGTAGGCGTACTTGAAGTCCTCGGTCTCTTTGACGATGGTCAGTTCGCCATCAGCCAAAGCGAAGTCTTCCTGGTTGAAAATCTTCAAGTCTTTCCCGTCGTTTGATGCATAGACGCCTCCCGTCTCTTCCTGTGCGGTCGACTGACGGCGGTAGAAGACGGTCAGTTTGATGTCCTGCTTGACGTCAAGAAGGATGGAAGTGCTACCTTCATTCTCTGTTCCATTCGGGTTGTCGGCCGATGGCAAGTCGGCGTTCCTTACCTGAATGTAGTGGGTGAATTCCTCGTCGGCGAAGGTCACCTCACTCCCTTTCAATGTAGTGGGATAGACGGTCGTAGCCGTCAGCAGCTCATCATCGACCAGAACGGTCGCCGCTGCAGTCTCAGTGGCTTCAGCTGCTTTCCAAGTCGTTGCTGCATAGGCACAAAGACTTAGCAATGCAACAGCCAAAAAAGTAAATCTTGTTTTCATTTAGGTTATTGTTTTTAGGTGAAAATAGATAAAAAATGGTTTTCGGCACAAATATAGCAAAAAATCGCCAAACGTCGGTCAAAATGCCGATGATTTTTTCAAGAAGTTTGCAACTGACAGATTCATAACGCGGTCATGCCATTGCGCTGAGGATGTTGCCAATCGCCAACGTCAAAGTATGGAAAAGGCTGACAAACGAGAATTTTCATAAAAAAAACATTAAATTCAAAACAATATGTTTCGATATTGAAGTTTTATTTGTAACTTTGCGCCCAAAATGGCGTAGTGCAACCGAAAAGCCGTTGTTCTGACGCTCCTGAGCACGAAGAATAGAAACCAAATCATCAAAAAATGGAAGAGAAAAATAATGTAACGAACCCTGAGGGAGTGCGTGAAAATGAAGAACTATCATTCTTTAATTTCCGCTCACTTCTTCAGACATTCATCCTCAACTGGCAGTGGTTCGCCCTCTCGCTGATCATCTGCCTTGGAATTACGGCGATATATCTTAGGTATACGACCCCGAGGTATTCGTCGATGGCCAAGATGCTGATTAAGGATGAGGACAATCCGCGCAACCGCAACTCACTGATGAACGCCACCAACCTGGGTATCATCTCCAACACTGAGGGTATCGACAACGAGATGGAGATTTTGTCGTCGCACACCCTTGCCACCGACGTGGTAAGAGACCTGAAGCTCTATGTAAGCTATGAGATGAAAGGCCGTGTGAAGAATGTGCTCATCTACAAGCACCAGCCTGTGACTGTGGACATCGATGCCGCTCATCTTGACAATCTGAAGACTCCCCTTCACCTCAACATCACGTTTGAGAAGGGCAATTACAATGTGACAGGAAGCTATTTCCTGACCAATGACGAAGGCTACTCCAAGGGTCCCTACAGCATCCAGAAGACCTTCAACACCCTTCCACAGACCATCAAGACACGTGCCGGCAACCTCTCGTTCACCGCTAATGGCAACACCACACTCACCGAGGGCAGCACGCTCTTCGTTTCCATTGTGGCTCCCGACATTGCCGCGAAGAAATACAAGCGCTACTTCAATGTCACCCCGACTTCGAAGAACACCACCATCGTGAGGATGTCGATAATCGACGAGATTCCCCGCCGTGCGATGGACTACCTCAGCCAGCTTGCCGTGTGTTACAACCGCCAGGCCAATGAGGACAAGAACGAGGTGGCTTACAACACCGAGGAGTTCATCAACAACCGTCTGGAGAAAATCAACGCCGAACTTGGTGAGACCGAAGGTCAGCTCGAGGCCTACAAGAAGAGCCAGCACATGACCGAGCTCCGCATGAACGCCAGCAACGCCATGGGCGGTGCAAGCGAGTACGACCACAAGCTGGCCGAGGCCAACACCCAGGTGGCTCTTCTGAACAGCATTTCCGACTACATGGACAATGCCGACAACCAGTACCAGACCCTTCCTTCGAACGTTGGTCTGACCGACGCTACCGCTTCGAGCCTCATCAACCGCTACAACGAGATTGTGCTCCAGCGCAACCGTCTCCTCCGCACCGCCTCTGAGGAAAGCCCCTCGGTGGTGCCCCTCACCGCCCAGCTCGACGACCTGAGCAGCAGCATCAAGCGCGCCATGGCTCAGAGCCGCAAGAACATGGAAATCCAGCGCAACAACATCTCGACTCAGTACTCGAAGTACTCCAGCCAGATTTCCGCCACTCCTGAGCAGGAGCGCATGCTCACCCAGATCGGCCGCCAGCAGGAAGTCCGCTCAGGCCTTTACCTGATGCTTCTCCAGAAACGTGAGGAGAACTCCATCTCTCTGGCATCCACCGCCGACAAAGGCAAGCTCATCGAGAACCCCGAGCCAGGCGGCCAGGTGACTCCTGTGCCCTCTGTGGTCATCCCCATCGCCCTCGTTATCGGCCTTCTCATCCCTGGCATCGTTCTCTTCCTGCTGAAATTCTTCAGATACAAGATTGAGGGTCACGACGACGTGGCACGCCTCACCAACCTTCCCATCATCGCCGATGTGGCCGTTGCCAGCGAGACCGCCAAGACCAAAGCCGACATCGTGGTTCACGAGAACAAGAACAACCAGATGGAGGAAATCTTCCGCGCCATGCGTACCAATGTGCAATTCATGCTGCGTGAGGGTCAAAAGGTCATCATGTTCACCTCCACGACCTCTGGTGAGGGCAAGACGTTCAACTGCGCCAACCTCGCCGTGAGTTTCGCCCTTCTGGGCAAGAAGGTGGTGCTTGTTGGTCTTGACATCCGTAAGCCCCGTCTGGCCGAGCTCTTCGAGATAGACGACCACAAGCATGGTATCACGCCCCTGCTGGCTCAGGAGACCCCAAGCGAAGCCGACGTTCGCGCACAGATTATCCCCTCGGGTGTCAACGGCAACCTCGACCTGCTTCTCGCCGGTCCTGTGCCTCCCAACCCCTCGGAGCTTGTCTCGCGCAAATCGCTCGACATTGTGATTGACATTCTGAAGGCCAACTACGACTACGTGCTTATCGACACCGCTCCTGTAGGCCTCGTCACCGATACCCTTCAGGTGGGCCGTGTCATCGACGCCACCATCTACATGTGCCGTGCCGACTTCACCCCGAAGTCCAGCTTCGACCTTGTCAACTCGCTGTCGCAGGAGAAGAAACTGCCCAACATGGCCATCGTCATCAACGGTATCGATATGTCGAAGAAGAAGTATGGCTACTACTACGGCTACGGAAAGTATGGCAAGTACAGCCGCTACACGAGCTACGGCCGCTACGGTGGTTACGGAGGTTACGGCGGCAGCTATGGTGGCTACGGCAGCACCTATGGCTCTTATGGCAACTACAGCAACAGCCACTACGGCAACAAGAACGACACATCCATCAAACTGTAATCGACGCCCATGACCATCGCAGTAGATTTCGACGGCACCATCGTGGAGCACCGCTACCCCGAGATTGGTCCAGAACTGCCCTTCGCCACCGAGACGCTGAAAATGCTTATCCGCGACCGCCACAAGGTCATTCTGTGGACGGTAAGAGAAGGCAAGCTTCTCGAAGACGCAGTGGAGTGGTGCCGGCAGAGAGGCGTGGAGTTCTACGCGGTCAACAAGGACTACCCCGAGGAGCGTGAGGAGTACAACAACCACTTCTCGCGCAAGATAAAAGCCGAGGTATGGATAGATGACCGCAACGTTGGCGGCATGCCCGACTGGGGCGAGATTTACAACATGATCAAGGAGCGTAAATCGTTTCAGGACAAAATAGAAGAGGCGAAGAAGACCAGCCTTGCCGACCACGCCGCTCCCAAGCGCAAACATTGGTGGCAGATATTCTGAAAAGCGACACCTCTACTTTCACATTCAGCCGGCTCTTGCAGCCGGCTGAATGTGTTTTATGGCGGCAAGTTGATTTCTGAAATGTTTACAAATCAATATCCCCGTCCACAAATATCCTTGCGGCTTTTGACTCATGACAATTGCTTAAAGCAATGCGTTTTAACTTGGAAAAACGTTTTTATACTGAATTTTGAAAAAAAGTCAAAAATAAATTTCCGTATCACGACAAAAACTCGTATATTTGCAATCCAATAAACAGAGAAAATAAAAATTTACAACATTAATTCATTTATCAAATGACTAAGGCAGATATTATCACCAAGATTTCAGCCAATACAGGCTTGGCAAAGAAAGACGTCACCACAGCAGTGGAAGCTTTCATGGAGGTTATCAAAGAGAGCCTTCTTGAGAAAGAGAATGTCTATTTGCGTGGTTTCGGCAGCTTCATCGTAAAGCACCGTGCAGAGAAGACCGCCCGTAACATCTCAAAGAACACGACTATAGTGATTGCCGCCCATGATTTCCCAAGCTTCAAGCCCGCCAAGAGCTTTGTGAGCAAAATGAAGGGCGAGGAAGTGGTTGATGAAGACTAAGGCATTTCAGCATTGTCGTCGTTCACACCCACGCACCATCGTATCACACCATAATCCATTCAATCATTAAGCTATGCCAAACGGAAAGAAAAAGAAGGGCCACAAGATGGCCACTCACAAGCGTAAAAAGAGACTGAGAAAGAACAGACATAAGAGCAAGTAGGCCCAGCCGAACACTCCACAGTCTATTCGACTGAATGGCGTGTCATCTGATTCCCTTTGGGGATTCATGACATGCCCTTTTTGGTTAAGAAAAGATTTTTGAGGAATGACCAGCGAAGTAGTGATTGATGTCCGTCCAAAGGAAATATCGATAGCTCTGCTGGAGGACAAAAGACTCGTAGAGTATCAACGTGAAGCCCGGTCGGCATCATTTTCAGTAGGCAACATCTACATAGCAAAGGTCAGGAAACTGATGCCAGGCTTGAATGCCTGCTTTGTGGATGTTGGTTTCGAGCGCGACGCCTTTCTCCATTATCTTGACTTAGGAAGCCAATTTAACTCTTTCGCCAAATACCTCAAGCAGGTAACAAGCGACAGGAAGAAACTTTATCCCATCACCAAAGCCAGCCGGCTTCCCGACCTGAAGAAAGACGGCAGTGTGGCAACCACACTGACAGTAGGTCAGGAAGTGCTGGTACAAATTGTAAAAGAACCTATCTCGACGAAAGGTC
>CAMHEL010000081.1 GCA_946184125.1 uncultured Prevotellaceae bacterium | reverse complement strand
GCGTAAGAAATCGCATTAAAATACTCCATAGCAGGTGGATTGCAAATCCACCTGAGCGTAAGAAATCGCATTAAAAATGCTAATACTCCATAGCAGGTGGATTGCAAATCCACCTGAGCGTAAGATAATCGCATTAAAAATGCTCAAACTCCATGCAGGGAGCGTAAGAATCGCTGAATACCCTGTCTCACCCCAATCTGTGAATTTTTGTTAAACCGTGGATGGCGAAAACCTTGTTATCAAAATTAATGCTATTTTTGTGAAAAATTAGAATTGACGATGAAAAACAAATTTGAGACTTTGTGCAAGATGCTGCTCCTCATTGCGATTGTAGGCATCTCCATGACCGCCAAGGCCAATCCCGCTCTCCCCAACTTGGTGCGCACCCTTCAGTTGGCCGATGGCACCACCGTGACCGCCACGCTGGTGGGCGACGAGTTCGGCCATTATTGGATTGACAGCAACGGCAAGACATACCTGGAAGATGGCTCGGGATTCTTTGTCGCCATCGATGCCGAACAGGTAAAAGCCAAGGCCAAGGTGCTGCGCAGCAGAGCCGATGCTCATTTGGCAAGACGACTTTCCGCCCCAAGAAAGGTGGGCGAGGTGGGGCATGTGGAACCTTTGCTCGGCAATAGGAGAATATTGGTCATCCTGGTCAACTTCTCCGACACGACTTTCAATTCGACACAGGCGCAGTGGAGACGTATCTTCAATGAGAAGAACTACACAGAAGGCAATTTCGAGGGTTCAGTCTATGACTATTTCCACGCCCAGAGTGAAGGAAAATTTGAACTGACATTCGACGTGGTGGGGCCTGTGACCGTGTCAAATAAACAGGCCTACTATGGCGGCAATACAAACAATAGCAACAATCAGTTCGCAGGCAAAATGGTGAGGGAGGCCTGCAATTTGGTGGACTCTCAAGTGAACTTCGCCAATTACGACAATAACGGCGACGGCTATGTGGACCAAGTAGTATTGGTGTATGCCGGAAAAGGCGAAAGCAGTGGAGGAGGAGCCGACACCATCTGGCCTCACCATCACACACTGAGCGGCAATAGCGACGGCGAAGGAACGCTGACTCTTGACGGGAAAATCGTTGATGTCTACGCCTGCAGCAACGAGATGAACCGTTTCGGCAATACGGATGGTATCGGCATTATATGCCATGAGTTCTGCCATTGCTTGGGTTTCCCCGATTTTTACGACACCGACCACAGCGGCGGTCAAGGCATGGGTTACTGGGACATCATGAGCAGCGGCGACAGCAACGGAAATGGCTACTGCCCAGCGGGTTTCACCAGTTATGAGCGATGGATAGCAGGATGGAAGACCCCTGTTGAACTGACCACCACAACGAAGGTGACCGACATGATGCCGCTGGAAGAAGGTGGCCAAAGTTACATTTTCTACAACAGTGGCAACAACAACGAATACTATCTCCTCGAGAACCGGCAGAATACAGGATGGGACTCCAGCCTGCCAGGAGAGGGGCTCCTCATCCTTCACGTGGACTACGATGCCACGGCATGGAACAAACCCAACAATGACCCCAACCACCAGCGGATAACCTGGATACCCGCCGACAACCAATATCAAAAAGATATCAGCGGCGAAACCATCTATTACAAAAGGGACGGCATGGAAGACGACCCGTTCCCTTACGGGGAGGTCAATTCCTTCGGCCCCAGCACCACTCCTGCCGCCACCTTCTACAATGCGAATGCAGAGGGCAACTATTACCCCGACGCACTGGTAGACAACATCACCCAGAACAGCGACCGAACCGTCTCGTTCACTTTTGTCAAGAAGCCCCGGCTCACCGAGGCTTATGCCTATTACAACCCCTCTGACAATAGCCTCAACTTCTGCTACGACAAACTCAGGTACATGAAAAGCAAAACCTACAGCATGAACACGGGAACCAACAAACCCGAGTGGAATAATATAAAATACGACATCAAAAAAGTGGTGTTCACCACTTCTCAGTTCCTGAATTATCATCCTCAAAGTTGCTATTACTGGTTCGAGGGAATGAGAAACCTCACCACTATCAAAAATCTTTCTTACCTCAGCACCTCAGAGTGCACCAACATGGCTTACATGTTTTCGGACCTTAGAAAACTGACTACTCTGTATGTAGGCAATTTCAATACCACCAAGGTCACCGACATGAGTGGCATGTTCTGGAACTGCTCCAAATTGGAAACTCTTGACCTGAGCAAAATCAACACCTCCAACGTCACCAACATGAGCCACATGTTCTATCAATGCAACGGACTGAACGAACTGGACGTAAGCACTTTCAACACCTCCAAAGTCACCGATATGTCGGCTATGTTTTGTGGCTGTAGCAATCTAACCACTTTGAACTTGAACAATTTTGACACCTCCAACGTCACCGACATGAACCACATGTTCGCAAACTGCCAAAAAATGTTCTTCGTCAATGTGTTTAATTTCAATACATCAAAAGTTAAACATATGGACAGCATGTTCGAAAACTGCACGGTATTAAACAGCAGCCTAAACGTTAGAAATTTCAACACATCTAACGTCGTCAGCATGGATAATATGTTTTATTATTGCACCACAATCTCCAATCTCGATATCAGCAATTTCACCATTCCTGTAGGCACAAAGAGCATGTTTACTGGTTGCTCTTCTCTGAAGACGCTCTCTGTTCCATTGACAGCCGACCGTTTGGAACCGAGCTGGGAAGTTTCTCCCGATATTGAATACTCAGAATATGTCAGTTATGACTACCCCTTTGAAGGCGTGGGCACTCCGGCCTCGCCTTGCACCCTCATCTATCCCAGCGGTTTAAACCTCGAAGTGGACGAAGTGGGTGAGAACTGGTACAAATGGATGGAAGGTTACTTTATCAGCCCACTCCAAGCCTACGCTGTGATCAACGAATCCACGATGACATTCTACTACGACAAATATATGAACATTCATCCAGGCAAGTCGTATGGGCTGAACACCGGCAACAACCAACCAGGATGGGTGAGCAATAGCTCTTCTGTGGCGAATGTCGTGTTCGATTCTTCATTCTCACAAGCCCGCCCCACAACTTGCTACCAGTGGTTCCGGGGAATGGATAATCTCACGACCATCTCACATATTGAACGCCTCAACACGTCGAGTGTAACCAGCATGAGCCGCATGTTCGATGGCTGCTCCAACCTGACAAGTCTCGACTTGAGTGAGTTCAACACGAGCTACGTGACCCACATGGATTATATGTTCAACAACTGTTCTAAACTGGCATCTCTTGAGGTGTACCAGTTCAATACTTCGGAGGTGACCGATATGACTTGCATGTTCCGTGGCTGCTCCAAACTTTTGGTAATCAGCTTGGCTGGGTTCAATACCGCCAACGTGGCCAGGATGAATGGCATGTTCGAAAATTGCTCCAGCCTGAAGAGGCTCTACACGAGCAATATCAACACGTCGAAAGTAATTAGCATGATGAACATGTTCAAAGGCTGCTCCAGCCTGACAAGCCTCGACGTGAAAGGGTTCAACACTGCGAAAGTGAACAACATGAACAGCATGTTCGAAAACTGCTCCAGCCTGACAAGCCTCGATGTGAGCAATTTTACTTTCGTAGAGAATAAGTCGGAGAATGTCTTTAGTGGCTGCAGCAGACTGGAGAAGCTCTTCATCCCTGCCAGCGCTAACGCCTTAGGTTCTACCGCCTGCAGCGGTGTGGGTACGCAGTATGAGCCTTGCTCGCTCTATTACCCTGAAGGCTTCACGCCTAATTCAATCTCTGCTGGCACTAACTGGTACAAATGGAGGGAAGGCTATTTCAAGGAGGTGGATGACGAGCCCTACGCTGAGTGGAATGCCGCCACCCAAACCCTCACCTTCCACTACGACAACCTTATTAGACGCCGCACCAACCCCGTCTACGAATTCTCCAGCCTGCCGACCATACTGCCTGGCTGGGCACAGATTCCCGACATCAACAACAACGCCAAGCGTGTGGTCTTCGACGAGAACTTCAGCTTTTGCCGTCCCACCCTATGCTACGGTCTTTTCTACCACATGGAGGCTCTGGAGGAGATTGTAGGTTTGGAATACCTCAACACTTCGGAGGTGACTTCCATGCGGTATATGTTCGAAAACTGCAAGAAGTTGGAGTATATCGACTTGGGCACCTTCGACACCGAAAAAGTGGAGACTATGAGTGGTATGTTCTATAACTGCAGCAGCCTGACCGGCATCAACATGAGTTCTTTCAACACAGGCAACGTGAAAGAAATGGACTTCATGTTCAGCGGATGCTCCAACCTGAAAAGCCTCGACGTGAGCGGGTTCAACACCTCGAAAGTGGAATCCATGGCCGGCATGTTCAGCGATTGCTCCAAACTGCCGAGCATCGACGTGACTCATTTCAATACGGCCAATGTGAGTGAGATGGCCAGTATGTTCAGCGGATGCAGCAGTCTGAAAGCCATTGACCTGAGCCACTTCAGCACCGTCAGGACCAACAGTTTCGGAGGGATGTTCTGCGAATGCAGCAGCCTGACAAGCGTCGACCTGAGCAGTTTCACCTTCAATGGCAACTGGGAAAATGAGTGGGGGCAGGCCCCCGAAATGTTTGCTGGATGCACGAGTCTCAAATGCCTCACTGTTCCCTCCACTGCTAATCTCTTGGGAGAGCATGCGTTCAGAAACATGAATACTGAGACCTCGCCCGTGGCGCTCATCTGCCCCGACGGCTTCAGCCCCACGGACGCCACACAGCACGACGGCTTCTTTGAATGGAAAGGCGGATATTTCAAACTTGCTGTGACTGAGCCTTATGCAGTGCTCTCCACCGATGGTACCACGCTGACGTTCTACTATGACCCAAACAGAGGTAACTATACCACAACCTTTGACCTGAACACAGGAAACGCCACCCCCGGTTGGTATAACAATCGCACTTCTGTGACGAGTGTCGTATTCGACTCCTCCTTCGCCGATGCACGTCCCACAAGCTGCTATTACTGGTTCAGTGGTATGACCAGCCTCCAATCCATCAGGGGCATCGAGTACCTCAAGACGGATAATGTGACCAATATGAGCGGCATGTTCCTACTCTGTTCCGAACTGAAGGTACTTGACTTGAGTGGGTTCAACACCGAGAATGTGACGCGCATGGGTAGTATGTTTTCAAACTGCTCCAGTCTGGAGAGCCTCGACTTGAGCAAGTTCGACACGTCGAAAGTGACTGATATGGGATATATGTTCAATCTATGCTCCAGCCTGACGAGCCTCGATCTCAGCCACTTCAATACTGCATCGGTGACCTTTATGAATAGCATGTTCACCGATTGCTCCAGCCTGACGAGCCTCGACCTGAGCAGCTTCACATTCAGCAGTAACACTATGACAAGCTATTTCCTGTATTTCAGCAACCATCTGGAGACGCTCACCGTCCCCGAAACCGCAGGCTATCTCTATGACACTGCCTGCTCGAATGTGGGCTCTAAATTCGCTCCCTGCACGCTCGTCTATCCCTCAGGCTTCACGCTTCAGAAGGATGACACCGGCGACGGGTGGTACCTGTGGAAGGGCGGATACTTCAAGGATGCCGGCCTCTTGGGCGACGTCAACGGCGACGGAGCTGTCACCATCACCGACGTCTCAATGACCGTGGGATATGTCGTCGGCAGCACACAGGCAGGATTCATCAAGGCCAACGCCGACATCAACGGCGACCGAGACATCAACATCTCTGACGTCATGGACATCGTGCAGAAGGTGATTAATTGAAATTTTTAGACTTTAGACGCTTGTGAGGAATTAGGAATTAGGAATGAGGAATGAGGCATGTCGTTTCTTAAGTTTTAGCCCTTCTTGTTTTCGTTTTCCGTATGCTGCGGTTTCGCCGCAGCAAACAACCATGTGCCCTCAAATCATATGTCTAAACTCCCAAACTCCTAAACTCCTAAACTCCCTCAAAAATCTCCCAAATTCTCAATAATTCGTAATCACCAGATGCGTGGTGCGCCGGTCGTTTCGGTTTTTGAAACTGACGGTGTATTCCTTGTCGAAGGAGCGGATGTGGATGCCCTCCTTCTGGTATAGGCTATGGATGAATTCCGTGTTTTTGATGACCATCATCCATTTTGCCCGACATTCGTCCTTCAGATAGTTGGCCAGCCGTTTCTGGTCCTCACGGGTGAAGGCATTGCGTGCGTAGGTGCTGAACTCACTGTCGTAGGGTGGGTCGAGAAACACGAAGTCGTCGGTCTCGGGCTCGACCTTTCGGAGAAACTGCTCAAAATCCTCATTGTATAAGGTCGTGCGGCTGAAATGCTCCTGCAGTTCCGGCGAGCGGTAATAGTCCAGTTTTCTGCTCATCATCTTGCTGTTGTAGGCTATACCCCCATAAGGCACGTTGAACAGTCCTTTGCTGTTGTAGCGGAACATCCCGCTGTAGGCATAGTTGCGGATGAAGAAAAACAAGGCACAGCGCAGAGATGGGTGGCTTGCAGTGATGTCTGCGCTGTTGTATAGGAACCGGTAATTCATATACACCGCGCTCTTGATGGCCGTTTCGATATTGTCCCCCAAGTCTTTTTCGGGCAATAGATGCTTTCTTATTTCCAGTTCACGCATCCGCACCATTTTTCGGTACAAGTTCTTCTCCATCTCTTTCTGAAGGACGGAGGGTAGGGTAGTGAGGGCCGGCGCAAGTATCCCCATCACCTCATTTCCGGCTTGCTGGCAGAGTGTATGAAGCACCTCTTTCAACTTCTCCTTGTCTATCCTTCTGTTTCGATAGTCAAGGTAAATGTCTAACAGTTGTTGGTGGGTTTTGAAAAACTCATGAGCATTCTGCCACGAAAGGTCCATCATTTCCGCATAGTCGAAGAACAAGGTGTCCGAACTATGGATTTTTTGGTACAGTTCTACCAGTTCGGTGGAATAGTCATTGATGCAGTACGCTTCAGCCTCCACCGCCATAAACACCGCGCCGCCACCCACGAAAGGGTCGAAATACCGCTTAAACGGAGGCACGGCGGGGAGGATATACTTCAATTCCTTCTCCTTCCCTCCCGGCCACTTGATGATGGGCGCGAGACGCGAGGAGAGGGACTCCCGGATATCGGAATGCGAAACAATTTGCGGGTCCATTGCGTGCCTTCTGCGTATGAGTGGTGATTGCACTGCAAAGGAAATAAAAAAGGCTGACATCACCAAGAGTCAGCCAATTTTTTACTCATTTGCAGTCCATGGAATCGTTCCCGAAGTCTATACGCCCCAACCACGACGGCGTCATTGTTTTCGAAATCCATCCCCCTTGCGCCTCAGGTCAATCACAGGGGACAGGTTTTTGATGGAATTTGAGAATTCCGTCACGAAATGGAATGGATTGGCACAGAGGAATTGAAATTTTCAATTTTCAATTTTCAATTTTCAATCGGCGTAAGTCAAAAAGATGGATTTTGTTCGAAAGCCATCGCGCCCCAACGGGGCAACACGCTCTCAGCCCAGGGCAACGCCCTGGGTTTTTAATCGAAGGCTAAATATTCGCCCCGACGGGGCAAAAGCTTAAAATCAATAGCTTATGCTTTGAGATGATGGCTGTATATTGACTCTCCACCTTCGTAAACATAACATGGGGACAGGTTTTTGATGCATTTTTCGGATGCCATCAAAAAACCTGTCCCCACTGATTACACGGATTATTACTTTACTCCGTCTTCATAATCTTGCAACTATACGTGCCGTCCTCGGTGAGGATGGTGGCGATATAGATGCCAGGCTGGAGGGAATGCACATCCACGGCGACGGTCTTATCGGCTGTGTCGGCTGTCACTGCCATCATGCCATTGAGCGTAGCGATTGTCACGCGGCGGATGGTCTTTCCGTTGGCCGTCACGTTGAGGCGGTCGCGCACGGGCAAGGGCCACACCTTCACCCGGCCGTCGAGCGTCAGTTCGGCGATGTCTTCTGTCGTCACGAGGTAGTGGAACTCCGCCACATCGCTGTCCTCCATGCCGGGAGCGACGGCAAACACCTTGATGGTGACATCATTGTTGATGATGATGGGCATGCCGTCATAGACCTTGCGCGAAGGTGTGTCCTCGCAGGGACATGAACCATCGAGTGTGTAGTAGATGGTAGCGCCCTCAGTGGCGCACGACAGGGTGACGCCCGTGCCTTTCTCCACCGATGCGCCCGACAAGATGCTCGCTGTGGGAGTTGCCACGATACGATGTCCCTGCTGCACCACGTTGACAAGCGTCGTAGCAGTGCGGTCGATGCCCTCCAACGAGAAGGTCAGGGCACCCATACCCGGCAACTCACCCGTCACGGTGATTTCCGCCTTTCCATCCTCGCTGAGGGTGACCTGTTCTGTCTCCACACCGAGAATCATAGCCGACGAATTCGAGATATGCAGCACCTTGCCCTTTGCAGCAGTCGCTGGCAATATGGACACCGAAATAGTGGCATTCCCACCATAGTCAACCATCACGAGGGAGTCACAAGCGATTTGTTGAACCTCTTGTTCCACTTTGAAGGCCTGTGAGAAGTTGTCCTGCATCCTGATGCCGGCATAGCTGCGCACGCGGTTGCTGACCACCAGCGTCACTTCCTTCTCCGTGAACGGCTTTTCGGCATTGAAGCGCACCTTGGAGGCATAGGTCTGGGCTTCTCCTTCATACGTAGCCTCCTCGTTGAGCAATTTAATGCTGCCCTCCACGGGCTTACCAGCCTGGAGCACCATGATGTTCTCGGTATTCAGTAATTCGGGCATCATGAATTTGTCGAACTCCATCTCCACGGCACTCTCGTAAGCGTGTGCCATTTTCACCTCAGGCTGGCGATTCTGCTTGATGGGGATATTGACATCAAGTTGTGGTGGAGGTACGGGCAGCCACTCAGAATAAGTGGTCTCATAACCTTCTTTTTCAAACTTCACTTGCCACAGTCCCTGGGGCACATCCCACTGATACATACCGTATTCATCCGTGAAGAGCGGGTTCTCCTGAGCATACTCTGCAGCATCCCACTTCACAATATTCTCATGCAGGTCGCCATACATATCCTCCACATCCTCCTTGTAGAAGATGGTAGCAGTCACACCTTCTACGCGGTTCGAAGCGACGGCTTCGTAAACATAGCCGGAGGGGTCATGGATGGGTGTTGTATTTGGACATGGTCCAGGTTGTGGAGTGGGTCTAGGTTCTGGTTCTGGGTCTGGATCTGGGTCTGGATCTGGGTCTGGATCTGGATCTGGGTTACATGGTTTGCCGTTAGCATCGGTAAAGCAATGTAAATTATAAAGATCACCCCAATAATTTCCACGTAATTCTATATCTTTAGTCCACCAGACAGCTTTGTTTATCTCTGCATATCCATTTAAAGCTCCAGAAATGAACCAATTAGCTAAAGAGAATTCAGGATCGACTATCATTGCCGCATCAACAGCTATGGCACCTTCTTCTGCCTTAAGAATACTATACATATTGATCATCGCTTTTATGGATGATTTTAAGATATTCTGACAGATTTGCTCAGCTCTTTTTTGATCGCATTTACATGGTAACTTATTTGCAGCAAAAGCCATTAATTCTATCCATTCTTTAGTTTCTTTATACATCTCATATACATCACATCCATAAGCATATACCTCCACTCCTAATCCAATTACACCTAGTAATTTTCCTCCTATAGTTATACCTTTTCCAAGTTTGCTTTCTGGCTTGATACTAAAAGGTAATTTATCTAAAACCGCTTTGATGCGTTTATCGAAAGATGTTCTAAGTTCAAGTTTCTTTTCTGCATTTTTGGCAATAGTTTTACCAAGTATAGTGATTTTTCTGTTGTCTGTATCAATTATGTTATTTATCTTTCTAATTTCAGCCTTACTTAAAGTGGGATCTTCAAGGAGTTTTTTATTATTTCTAATATCTTCTTCTAAATTACTGATTTCTTTTGTACAGTTATCTATTATTTTCTGATATTTTTTTAATTTTTCATTAAGCATTTTTTCCAAGGAATTTGCACTTTTTTTCTTAATCACCTTATAAGCGCAGTCTGCGGAATTAAAAATATCAAGAAAGAAATCACATATTCCTTTAGTTATATCTATCGTTTTCAAAAGTTCATTTTTTACATTTCCATCTTTCGGGTTCTCAATCTTGTCTATCACATTATTAATAAGATTGACTGTGCCCCCCATAGTTGAAAGGCATTGAGCAATCTCATCAACAAAAGACAATTCTTTTACTCTATTTCCATTTAAATCTGTACTTTCATTATTTCCAAAAGATAGTATGTGCTCTACTTTCAAGCCTAAATCAATGAAATGAATAGCATCATCATCATATAAACAATATATTTGGCTTCCATCATTAAGATTGATTTTTGAATATCCTTCCTCAATGAGTTTTCTTTCGTCCACATTCCCTATATTATTTTTCACATACGAATATGTCTTTCCTGCTCTTTCAAATGACTTTGAAGAAATGTCGAAAGGAAAAGTAATATTATATAGTGATGGTGCATAAAGCGAATCAAGTAACTCTTGATATGTATCAGTATCGTCCAAAGCATCTTGCACCAAATTCAGGAAATCTGGATCATTTTCAAAATCATTCTCCCAATTTGGTTCCAGATCCAATTGAGAAGAGAATATGTCAGCCCAACTTCTTTCCAAGGAAACTTGTTGTTCCAAATCACTATTCATCCAATCCTTATTATCTTCAATAACCTTTCTGTCACCTTGCAATTCTGTCTTTAGACTATAATCTACAGAAACATTTATAGGCAATTCGCCCCAAGAAAAAGTTTTTGCTGCTACAAACTTTTGAATTTTTTTGTCAAAATGTGTATCTAAGGTAACAACGTTACCATTTGATGTAAAGACATAAAGAATAGGATTTTGTATTGCCAATGTATCATTATTTGTAAAATCAATAACAAACGTAAAATTAGTTGATGTGTAGAACATATATGAACTGTCGCTCACTTTACTATTTTGAAAATCGAAAGTAACATTAACTTCCTTTTGAAGCCAGCCATTGTAAAATGACATATTGACAGATTTAACCTCTATGGCATTTTGATTGTAAAAGCATTCTACGTCTTCTGAAGATAGATTTATTCCCTGCTTTGTTGTCACTTTTGCATTTATATGATGCCGTGACAGATTATACGCCTCGTTCAGTTCACACGTCGTTACCCATGTTCCATTAGCCAGAGAAGTCGTTTGTCCTATCAGCACTCCATTGTCATAAATCTCGATGTCTGATACGCCTATAGCAGTACCACTCACAGGAATAGCGGTTTTTGCTACCGTCGAAGGCACTGAGATGGACAAGTTCTGCACGGTGTAATTGGCAGAGCCGATAGGTTGTGTGATGGTCTCCCCATTAAGATCGAACTGCACGAAGGCACTGGGGGAATAGTCGCCGCCAAGCGTTGGTATGACGCAGAATCGCACTCGGTCGGTGTAATGGGCCATGGGAATGACGAGCTGTTGCCCGTTCTTTATATAGCTGCTGGTACTATTGCCCACCATGACCGAATTCTCTACGAACTCGCATGACTCAGGTAAATCCACCACCAACTGCACATTGCTGACATTTGAGGCGTAAGCCTGTTTGAAGTCGATGCGACCCGTCAAGGTAAGGTAGTTACCCACCACGATGCTCGGTTTGTTGACCGTCAACGATGTGTTCTCACCTGTATAGTAGAGTCTGCTCTCATCGAGCACCGGCACTTCATTGATGTTGACCTGACTGATGATTCCACTTCTCACCGTCACCTCGTTCAACACATAGTCCCTGCCTTCCACCAAACCCGTTTGAGGCAATTGGGCGAGGTCATAGACCGTGTTGTAGAGCGGGCTGTTGCCCATCAGCACCAATTTGTAAGTGCCATCGGCAAGGTCATTGATGGTCAACGTGTTGGAAGAGAAGTTATAGGTTTTCAGTTGTTTTCCTCCTGCATCATAGAGTGAGCCCACGACCGCCGCATTGCCCGTTGTGGCGAAAGCGACCTGTATCTTGCCCAGTTCCTTAATGTTGAAAGTGACGTTGGCCTTTTGTTCGGCGACGGTCACCGTCTTCACCACAGGCATGAAGGCATTCTTCAGGCTCGAAGCGGTGATGCGGAGCGTGCTGCCATCCTCCACATCCTCCAAGAGGACGATTTGCGGATACTGCACGCTGAACTCACTGATGGCGCGGTTTTTCGTCACGTTGAACACCTCATACCCCACGTTCTGGAAATCGCTGTACCAATTGAGCGTCTCCGCCTCTTCTGCATTGGTGCTGCTTTCCGTGTACGAGAAATCCAAGTCGATGGTCACGCCGCTGATGGCCTTGAGCGCGACCTCCTCCAGTTCGACGGTTGTCTTTCCCGCGAGCAGATTGCTGCAGTCCTTCGTTTGGCTGACATAGTCGGTGGCGGCAAAAGCCACGGAGGTGGGCACATTGGCGATGTCGAGCGTGAACGCACCCTGATGGTCGGTCTTCACATTCTCCGTCCGAGTGTATTTCCCACCAAACGTCTGCGAGGCACTGACGACGGCATCGCTCAGCGGCAGACCCGTCTCGGCGTCCTTCACCTTGCCCGAGATTTTCACCTGCGGGATGGCCGTCAAACGGCAGGTGAGGTCATTGCCACCTTCCTTCAGCACATATTCCACAGCCGAAGGAGCGTTGTACACCATAGCCAGTTCCTGTGGAAGAATGACTGAATAACGAGCCTGATAGCCTGCGGGCAGTCCCGTGAGTGACGGTCCCTGCGCCACATAGTTATCGCTAACATCCGTCCAAGTGACCTCTGTCTGTGCTGTGACATCCTCGCCCGTAGGAGTCAGCACCTTGAGTGCGACCTCCTGTGGTTTTGACAAGCGGGAGAAGGCGACAGACACATCCTCGTCCTTCACCTCCACGTTGTCGATACGTCCGAATACGTCGCCACGCTCGTTGCGCAGGACGATGTTCCACGTCGTGTTGCGGATGATGTTCTGGAAGGTGTAGGTCTCTCGGTCGGTCATCACATAGTGTATCCGCTGGCCGCTCTTCGTATTGGTCAGTTCGAGCCACATCTGCGCGAAGTCATCGGGTTTGCTGCCAGCGGGCAGCGACACGTTGATGTTGCGGATATCCTCCTGGATGGGCAGGATGACAAAGTCCTTCCATCCCGCCGCCTCTTCATAGAGCGGGATGGCGGCAGCAGGCACATACACCACCAAACCATCGGGAACACCCGAGAAGACATTACTGCCTAAGGTGGGCGGTGTCAAGGCATAACAGACAATAGAGGTCAGACTGGCACAGTCAGCAAAAGCCCAAGACCCGATTTTCTCTATCGTGGCAGGGAGATACACCGTGGCGAGGTTGGAGTAGTCGAAGGCATACGACGGCACAGCCGTCACGCCCGTGACGCGGCTCAGGTCGAGCAACGTACAACTGTAGTAATTGTTGGCAATTCCCCAGTCGTTGTCGTTTATCACACCGGCCACGGTGATGGAGGTCACATCACTGTAATCACCACTTTCGTCTATGGCATTGTTGATGGCTCTCAACAACGAACCAGGGGTGAAGTCGTCGACGATGATTTCACCGGCTTCCGGATTCCAATAGTTGGTCTCAGGGTTGGCTGGGTTGGCGGGATTATATTCGAATACCGCATTCAACGACATGTTTTTGGCGGGCATGGCAAACGTGAAACTTTGTTCCGACGACACCACATTGCCGTCTTCTGCGTCTATCCACTCCTTGAAGGTGAATTTCCCATTGGTGAAAGCATGGAGTTGAATTTCCTCGCCAGCTGGCAGGTTCAAAGAATCGGCGTTGAATGTCGCCGCCATTTCTGGTGTTGACTTCACCACCAATTTGTATTTAGGAAGGTCTTCCGCTGCCACGGATAATGTTAATGATAAGAACATTACCGTGGGCAGCAGTCTTCTTATGAATGATGATATGATAGGTTTCATTTCTTTAGCTTTTTTACTTGATTTTGATCACCTACTTAACGACAATCTTTTGGGGATGTCCATCAATGATGATAACATAGATACCCTTGCCCAGACAGACATCATCGGATGCGGTCACCCTGTCGAAATGCGTCTTTCCGTCCATGCCATAGACACTCACATGGTGTGGCTGGTCAAAGCCGAACTTCATGGTTCCGTTGACAACACTGATTTCTCCGTTGTCAAACACATTGATTTGGGAGATACCATTGGCATTGCCTGTGAAGGAGACGACAAAACGTCCGGGGTAAGAACCTGCGGCAGACGTGAAAGTGTATCCGTCGTACAAATTCGCCACTTGGTTGTTGTCCATGTCGATGACAAGGATGTCCTCTCCTCGCTGGGTGTTGTCCTCCATCCGGATGGTGTATTCTCCATCATGAGGAAGAATGGCCGAGAACGTGACCAAGCCGTTGCCGAGCGGTCGCTCATTGATGGCATATCTCACACCCGATTCCACACTGAACAACTGAGGTGAAGACGGACGGGAAGGCATGAACTTAACAGCATCCACTCCCAGTTCGTAAGCCGTTGAGGTCTGTTCGTTGAGTACGACACGCGAGCGCTCTCTTATCTCTCCATCGGTCAGGATGAAGTTGAAAATATGGCGCTCGCACGAAGCATCGCGGCGAGGTGCCCTGTTCATTTCGGGTTCATCGGGTGCACCATACTCATGCTGGCGGCCTTCCTTATGGAAAGTCACCGACGCTTTCTCGATGGGCTTCTGGACGAAGAAAGCTTCGAAGGGCATCAATATATAGTTGTCGTCTGTGAGCGACCATGCCGTGTAGCCGTTCCCATTCCAAACGATGATATTGCCTGTCATGTCCATACAGCGTGTGTCGTAGAAGGAAGGATAGGGGTTGCCTATTAAGTTCCAACTGCGGTTTTGGGGAAACTCTGCTTGGTGTTCCTCCAAGTCTACCGTGATGTCGTCGCTGGCAAATATGTCGTTCTTGTGCGTGTCGTTGATGGCCTTGAACGTGATTTCCGGGGTGTTCTTTTGCTCTGAGGTGAGTTGCAGGATATATCCCTTGTGGGCCTCCATTGTCTCCTCATTTTGCAAATTGACCCAAGTTTCGTCAAGATAGCCTGCAGCACGAATATCACCATCATATCTCCTTAATGCCCAGTAGGTGGACGCAGGGACGTCGATGTCAGCCACATTTACATTGAAAGGCAAGGAGATGAAATGCCACTTGTCCTTGTAGAAACGCTCTTTTACCAAAACGCTGTCGGAGCGCATGAAGCCACGATTGACAAGGGTCGTGGGATGGTAGTATTCCTCACCTTCACCATCAAACTTTTCCTCTGTGTTCAGTTTTCCCATGAGGCCGGTTTGCACATACTTGCCCAAAGAAACGGTGGCTCCTTCATCCACGGTGAGCTGTCCCCTGATGGAGAGGTCGCTGTCAAGATAATGCATCTTCAACTCGGGCTTGGCGGCTAACTCGGGGTCGTTCTCCACTGTGGCAGCGTCATATTCCGTGGCAGTCTTGATGTAGATGTCGTAGAAATAACGGTCGAAGACGATGGAACGGACAGGTGAAAAAATGCCATTGTTGGTGAATGCCTGATAATGGAAGGTATGCGTGCCTTCGCTGAGTGATGACAAGTCAAGATTGATGATGCCCTTATTATAAGAGGTGGTTTTTGCATTCTCTTCGGTGTCAATCCAGTAACGTACACTGGTGATGGCGTATGTGCCACTCTCATCGCCTGTCGGTGAGAGGCGATAGAAGGAAACAGAACGTGTAGGCGACACAATGCCTTGACTGCTCACCACTTGATAGTGCAGCACATGGAAACCTTCTTCTGTCTTGCTCGCATCAATCTGAGCGGTGCCAACAACATAAGGCGTGGACTGAGACTCTGTATCGTCATCAAACCAATACCTCACACTGCTGATGACGTATGTGCCATTCTCATTGCCTGTTGGCGAGAGGCGATAAAAGGAAACTGAGCGAGCAGGTGACATTATCCCCTGACTGCTAATCACTTGATAATGGAGCACATGAAAGCCCTCATCCTTCTTGCTTGCATCAATCTGAGCGATACCTGCAGTATAGGAAGTTGTGTTGGCTATGCTGTCATCGTCGAACCAATATCTCACATTATTGATGGTGTAAGTGCCATTCTCATTGCCTGTTGACGAGAGGCGATAGAAGGAGGTTGAACGAGCAGGAGAAAGTACACCATTTTTGCTGATCAGCTGATAATGGAGCACATGAAAGCCCTCTGCCAAATGCATGGCATCTATAGACATGGTCTTGCCCGTATATGGCTTGATGCTCGCTTCGGAGTCGTTATCAAACCAATATCGGTATTTTTCAGGCTCCTTTGAGTTACCTGTATGATTTTGAGCCAAAATAGGAATACAGCCCACCCAAAAGAGACAAAGAATGATCAACTTTCTCATAATGGGAACTGTATTTATTTTCCATCTACTTCCACATCAATAGTCAGCATACCCTCTTTGGTAGTATGGGAATTGGCTTTCAACTTGGTAACAATGGGATACTGCAAATTCAACGAGTAGGCTGCCAAACCGCCATGCATACCGACTTGCGAGTCGTCGCCGCCGATATAGGTCTGCTGAGCTTTTTCGGTCAACTCAAAATTCTCACCTAACGTATAACCTTCAGAGGGATTGAAGGTCTTGAAGAGGCCGTTGGCATCCTTGATGCTTTTATTGGTCTCCGTGTTGGGAACATATTCGAAAATGTCATAGCCTTCCATATCTGATACGCCAAGGCAATAGGAAGCAGAGGATGATTCTGCCAACTGGCATCCTTCACCACTATAGATGATGGAATTAGAAAATATGGAATTGCTTGTTTCGGAACCTGATGAAATATCAACATAACAATGGTCAAATAGATTGTTAGCAGGATAATAGAAATATAATCCATTAATATAACAATTTAAGTAGGTAAAATCGTATCGCCAAGGTTGGTTTGTGGAATTATAAATTCCGTTTAAGAACAAACAGCCAGTAAAATGCAGCCTAAACAAATGAGGTGGATTGGCCCATGCACTATAGTGTGCCTCATCAAAACGGCATTTAGTAAAGTATATTTGGCCTTGTCCATTATCGTCATGAGTTGCATTAAAAAAGGTATTTCCAACAAATTGTATGCCTTCAATTGTGGTAATCCTATTGGAGTCTTTACTACAAAAATGTATCTCTGTTGAAATAATGGTACGATTTACATTGTCAATTCCTGCCCCTCGAACCGTCACCCCTTTGTCAAAATAATCATAAGAGAAAGTAAAGTTACCTACCGACAAGGTGATGATGTCGCCGTCTGCAGCTGCATTATACGACTCACTGAGTGCATTCACGCCATAGAAATGAGTGTATTCTCCTTCATGCTGAAGGGTTGCTACCAAATGATTTTGTGCAAGGCACACATTGACAAAGCCCATAAATAAAGCTAATGTAAAAATGATTTTTTTCATAATGTATGATTTTTAGGGTTGATAATTATTCGTAGATTTGTTGTTAACAAAATAGCGCGGGAATTCTCTTGCGACAGCAATGGTGGAAATTCACCGACTTCTTTCACGTTTCAATAGGTTTCACAATAAGGATATGCAAAGATACAAAAAAATCGGTGTTTTGGACAAATATTATGAAAAAAAATATTAAAGATTAAAAATTTAAGATTGAAAATTAAAAAAACTTCGTCTTTGCCGATTAAAAATATTATTGGTAGCGAAAACCATCCCCCTCGCGCCTCAGGTCAATCACAGGGGACAGGTTTTTGATGGAATTTGAGAATTCCGTCAAGACCCTGTCCCCTTGATTGACTCTTAAATTGTCCCCTTGATTGACCCCTTGATAGAATTGTTGACACATCCTAAAGTCATTTTCGCCAAGATAACCAAAACCGCCAAAATGTTTGGACATTCACCAATTATGAATTATGAACTATGAATTATGAATTATGAATTGTCCTAACGGTTAACAGAGAGAGGATTAAAAAACGCTTCGCTTAGGAAAAATGTGATTAAGCGAGTGCCAAGCAAGCTTGCTTGCAATTGGCCGAGCGTG
>CAMHEL010000080.1 GCA_946184125.1 uncultured Prevotellaceae bacterium | reverse complement strand
GTAATGTATAGAAATGCCACCTCATAAAATTCAGAATTAATAGAACACACCTAAATTGTAACATCTAATCATAACCCTCAACTCTCAATTCTAAAAAATTCTTCACCTATAAAAATGATAATTACTGATAATTTTGATTTCCTAATTTTTTATTAGACAATTATTAACGTTTGAAGTCAAATATCATTGTATCAAGTTAAAAAAAACTTTTAAAAAGTAACATAATCCAAAAAAAAGCAGTATCTTTGCAATGCTTTGTTATAAAAACCTAACCAAATAAGCAAATCAAGCCATTGCTATTTTGATAATTATCATTACTAATTAATATCATTTGCATGAATAGACTAAGGTTGATCAAAAGTAGAGCCCTGCCTATGGCATTATGCGTGTCTGCTTTGTTGTTCGCACCTGCTGTCGGTGTGCATGAAGTGAATGCTGCAGTGGAGAACACACAGCAGCAGGGAACTATCACCGGCCGGGTCATCGACGAGACAGGCGAGGGCGTTATCGGCGCCACCGTCCTTGTTGAGGGCGCCAGTGCTACACAAGGAACCGTGACCGATTTCGACGGTAACTTCACCGTTAGCGTCAAACCGGGTGCGAAACTCAGAATCTCCTATGTGGGATACACTACTCAGGTGGTCGATGCCAAAAACGGCATGGTCGTGAAACTCGTCGAGGAGGCTAACACTCTCGCCGGAATCGAAGTCGTCGCTTACGGCGTGCAGAAGAAAGTCACCGTCACCGGAGCCATCTCTTCGGTGAAAAGCGAGGAACTGACAAGAACACCTGTGTCGTCTGTCAACAACGTGCTCGCTGGTCAGCTCTCGGGTGTGACCACCGTGCAGACATCGGGTGAGCCCGGTGCCGACGCTGCCGACATCTTCGTCCGTGGTAAGGCTACCTTCACAGGGGACAGCAACGCCAAGCCACTCATTCAGGTCGATGGCGTCGAGAGAGAAATGTGGGACATCGACCCCAACGAAATCGAGAGCATCACTGTGCTTAAGGATGCATCCGCCACGGCTGTATTCGGTGTCAGGGGCGCTAACGGCGTCATACTCATCACCACTAAGCGTGGACAGGAGGGTAAGGCACGCATCTCTTTCAGCACTTCGTTCTCAGCTCTAACGCCAACCAAGATGGTGGAGCAGGCTTCGTCGCTCGGCTATGCCACATTCTACAACCAGATGCTTGCCAACGACCGGAAGACACCGCTCTTCTCCGACGCTGTCATACAGAAGTTCACCGATGGTAGCGACCCCATCCTCTTCCCAAGCATGAAGTGGACCGACTACCTCATGAAGGATGTCACACTCCAGCAGCAGCACAACGTCAACATCTCCGGTGGTAACAAGACCGTGAGGTACTTCATCTCAGCTGGTATGTTCACACAGGACGGTATCTTCGAGGAGTTCAACAGACCCTATGACTACGGATATCAGTACGAGCGCTTCAACTACCGCTCAAACCTTGACATCAACGTCACAAAGTCAACATTGGTGAGCTTCAACATCTCGGGTAAGGTCGATACTTCGGCTAAACCCCACACCGGACAGGGCTCCGACCAGATGATACGCGAAATCTACTGGTCATCGCCTTTCAGCAGCCCGGGTATCGTCGATGGGAAATATATCGTCACCAGCACCGAGCAGTCCGACAACATCACCGACGTGCCCGACGACAAGGTGCTACGCCTGCCCATCGGAACCAGCACGCCTATGGCATACTACATCTCGCAGCCTGGTGCATATCACTACAACAACAACAAACTGCAGATGGACCTCGTGCTTGACCAGAAACTCGACCTCATCACCAAAGGCCTCTCGCTCAAGCTCAAAGGCTCATACAACAGCTCTTATCAGGTAAGGCAGGAAATCACACACCAGGCTTCCACCTACACCCCGGTCTATCACAGATGGGCTGAGGTCGACAAGAACCAGCCCACCATCATCGATGCTGAAGGAAACGTAGTACCCAACTACATCATTAATGGATACCACCAGGAAGTCAGACAGGACGAGGCAGGAAACAATATCACCGTCAATGTGCCTAATTATCAAATAGGTGAGAGACTCGACTTAAGAAAGGGTGGCGACGACACCGAGCCCGCTTACGGCAACACGGCTTCAAGCTACGGACGTAACTGGTATGTAGAAGGCTCGCTCAACTACAACCGCTCATTCGGCAAGCACACCGTCACTGCTCTCGCACTCTACAACCAGAGCAAGGAATACTATGTCAACGGCGACTACCCCGATATCGCACGTACATACGTCGGATTTGTCGGACGTGTCACCTACGACTGGAACAACCGCTACATGGCGGAGTTCAACTTCGGATACAACGGCTCGGAGAACTTCGCACCGGGGCGCCGGTTCGGTTCCTTCCCCGCAGGTTCCGTGGGATGGGTCGTCAGCGACGAGAACTTCTTCAAACCCATCAAGAAAGTCGTCAGCTTCCTCAAACTCAGAGCTTCATGGGGTCTCGTCGGTAACGACAAAATCGGTGGCAACCGATTTATGTACATGTCAGACCCATACATCGTCAACCAAACGGCTACCTTCGACCGATTCACTTATACTTCCGTCAATGAGCCGGCATTCGCTTACCCATTCGGTATAGAGAACAGCACTGTGACCAAAGGCTCGTACGAGTCGGCCAAGAACAACCCCGAGGTGTCGTGGGAAAAGGCATTCAAGCAGGACTATGGCTTCGACATGTATTTCCTCGACGACAGACTCCGCTCCACATTCGACTACTACAAGGAGCACCGTACGGACATCCTCGCACAGGACTGGACTTCGCCTAACTTCTTCGGATTCAACCCGCCTTACACCAACTTCGGTATCGTCGACAGCCACGGATGGGAACTCTCACTCAACTGGCAGGACAAGATAGGAAAAGACTTCAGATACTCTGCTAAGTTCAACCTCTCCTACAACCAAAACGAAATCATCGAGGACAGGCAGGCTCCACAGCAGAATGAGTATATGTACACCAGAGGACACCGCATCGGCGCAAGGTCGCAGTACAAATTCTGGAAATTCTACTATGAGGGGGCGGAGGCCGACTACGAGAAGGAGTTTGGAAAGGCTTTCCCAAAACAGCTCGTCGAGAAACTCTACCCGGGTGACGCCGTCTTCGTCGACCTCGATGGTAACGGAGAAATCGACCCCAACGATATGAGCCGCGACTATGGATACACCGACGACCCGCAGTATATCGCTGGTCTCAACCTCGCGGTCTATTACAAAGGCTTCTCGTTCAGCGCACAGCTCACCGGAGCATGGGACGTCAGCCGCGTGCTCGGCGACGTCTTCAGAAGACCGTTCCAAAACCGCTCCACACTCGACAACGGTGGACTGCTACAGTACCATATCGACAACACATGGACAAAGGACAACCCATCGCAGGGCGCTGAGTACCCAAGGGCTACTTGGGAGAACGGCGACCAGAACTATGCCGGCTCGACCCTCTTCGAGAAGGACGCCAAGTACATGCGACTCAAAACCGTCCAAATCGCTTACGACTTCGACTTCCCGTTCATGAAGAAACTCGGAATGAAGCAACTCCAACTCTCTCTCAGTGGATACAACATCTTCACCATCACACCTTACAAGTTCGGAGACCCAGAGGCAAGGGCAAGCACAACACCGTCTTATCCTCTACAGCGTACATACACCGCAAGTCTCAAGATCGGCTTCTAACTTAACACTATAAACAGCAAGAATTATGAAATCATATCATAAATTGACCACGGGAGTCCTGGCGCTCATCATAGCTGCTATGACCTTCACGGCTTGCACCGACGAAATCAAGTTCGGAAATGCTTTCATCGAGAAAACACCCGGTGGAACAGTCTCGCTCGATACGGTCTTCGGAAGCGCTGAGTACACCAAGCAGTTCCTCGTCGGACTTTACGTGCTACAATATTACGGATTACCTTTCAAAAACGCAACAAGCGCACCATGGAGCGCATCTTACTGGAACTCCAAGTATGATGCCATGACCGACCTCTACCAACAGCACTTCAGCGGGTCGGCTGCATATAATAAATATTATGGTGGACTGCTCACATCCAACGACGACGCACTCATCTCGTATAACCATGACTTCGTGTGGGAAACCATCAGACGATGCTGGCTCCTCATCGACAATATCGATAATGTGCCCGAACTCACTGACGCAGAGCGGAAAAACATCGTGGCTCAGGCTAAATGCCTCGCTGCCGCACGCTATTTCGACCTCTACTCTGTATATGGTGGTCTGCCCATCATCGACCATACCTTCACCGGTGTGGAAGGCACCGTGGAGACGAAAAGAGCCACTGCTGAGCAGACGGCTGAATTCATGGTGAAACTGCTCGATGAGGCCATACCCGACCTCCTCTGGGCTTACAATGGCAACACCATCGAAACCGATGCTGCCAACAACACCGGAAGATGGACACAGGCTGCTGCCATGGCGCTAAAGGCTAAAATCCTGCTCTTCAACGCTTCGCCACTCTACAATGCCGACCAACCCTACTACGACGGAACCACACAGGCTGAGAAAGACAGCATCGTCTGGCACGGAGGATTCAAACAGGAAAGATGGCAGAGAGCACTCAACGCTTGCGCCGACTTCTTCCAGAAAAACGCGGCCAACGGCAATTTCTTCGGACTCAACCAAGCCACTGGTACTACACCCGAGGCTTACAGACAGGCCTACAGAATGGGATACGTCTATCAGGGTAGCCCCGAAATCATACACCGCACGGCGGTCACCACTACAACCAGCAACAAAGCTTCTTACCAGTGGTGCAACTTCGTAGGACCCTTCGGCTCGTCAAACGGACCGTTCAGACACTCCTACGGACCTACAGAGGAGTATGTGGAAATGTTCCCATGGAGCAACGGTACGCCTTTCGACTGGGAGCAGGACTCCATCGATGGCAAAATCTATGGAGAGAAGGGACAGCTCTTCTACAAATACACCCAGCTCAAGACTTCGGTCAAGAAAGACGCCTCGCGTGACCCAAGACTCTATGAGAACGCCATCGTCAACGGACAGACGCTGTCGCTCAACTGGACTACTGGAAAAGCTGAGGGCGACACCTACGAACTGTGGGTAGGTGGTGAGCACGAAAGCAACGACGTCGCTATCCTCGGGGCTGACGGAAAAACCCAAATCACTGAGAAAGATGTAGCAAGATTCTCTACAGGATACGGTACCATCAAGTATTACCTCGGACAGGAGTACTTCGGAAAATTCGTACACTGGGTGTATCTCAGCTACAGCGAGATGCTGCTCATGTATGCTGAGTGCCTCGCACAGTGCGGACAGCTCGAGGAGGCCATCGCTAAAGTCGATGAGGTCAGAGCACGTGTCGGACTCAAAGGACTCAAGTACGGACAGGCTGCTTACAAAGGTAACAAAGCCAACTTACCCGACCTCAATACCAAGGAAGGTGTGCTCGAGGAAATTCTACGCGAGAGGGCTTGTGAGCTCGGTATGTCGAACAACCGCTACTACGACATGATACGATACAAGAGAACCGACTGGATGACGAAACGACTCCACGGACTCGTCACTTACCGTATGATGCAGAACTCCAAGAGGGAGTGGGTGCGCTCGTCAAGACCGTATATCGGCGACGACAAGAAGGCAGGACAGAAAGAACCATCTGTCTTCGACTATGAGCGCTTCGAACTCCAGAACAGAGCAAGATACCTCTGGGACTACAGCCCCAACGACCTCGAAGCCAAAAAGTGGCTGCTCTTGCCACTGCCACTCTCGGAAATCAATAAGAACTACGGTCTCATTCAGAACCCTGGATGGTAAGTGCAAAGCTTTTCGACTAATCAAATGTTAATAATGATACATTATGAAGAGAAATAACATATATACGCTTTCAATCCTTGCCGCATTCTGCCTGCCGGTTGCAGCACAGCAGGACAGCACCGGAATTGACTTCGTAGACCAGACCATCGAGGTGGGGGCGAACAAAAACTTCACACGCGCTCAGTCGACGGCAGCTGTCTCGGTCATCGAAAACAAGGATGTCAACAAGAGAGCAGCTAAAAACATCGGTAACTCCATCATCGGACAAGGTAACGGACTCGTCTCGCTGCAAGGGTCTGGCACGTACTTCGAGCAGAACCCTACGTTCTACGTCAGGGGACTGCAAAGCCTCAGCACAAGCACACCACTCGTGCTCGTCGATGGCGTCGAGCGTGACATCTCTACTGTAAGCCCAGAGGAGGTCGACCACGTCGCCATCCTCAAAGATGCTGCAGCTGTAGCTCTCTATGGATACAAAGGTGCTAATGGAGCCATTCAAATCACAACTAAAAGAGGTGAGTACAACAGCCAGAACATAAGATTCACTTACGACCACCTCTTCAACTCACAAATCGAAAGGCCGAAATTCGTCAACGGAGCTACTTTCGCTTCGGCTGTCAACGAGGCGCTCGCTTACGAGGGGGCTGCTCCAAGATACACACCCGAGGAAATCAATGCTTTCCAGAATGGTACGTATCCCAACCAGTACCCAAGCGTCAACTGGGTCGATGAGACTTTCCGTAAAAATGGCGTCAACAACAAGTTCTCTCTCGAGTTCAGCGGAGGTGGCGAGAAATTCAGATATTTCACCATGGTCAACCTCCTCTCCGACAAGGGATTCATCAAGCAGTTTGACCTCACCGACGGATACAGCACACAGGACAAGTATGTCAGAGGTAACCTGAGAACCAACCTCGACATCGACCTCACACCTACCACCATGCTGCATGTCAACATGCTCGGAGTGCTCAGCGAAATGTCAAGACCCGGCAACCAAGCCGACCTCTGGGACATGGTCTATAGCCTGCCTGCCCTCGCTTTCCCCGTCAGAAACGAGAAAGACGATTGGGGCGGCAGCTCAACATACTCCGGAGAACTCAACCCCGTAGCACAGTCTGCTGGTGCCGCTTACTACAAAATCCATGAGCGTGCACTCTATGCCGACATGACGCTCAACCAGGACCTCAAATACTGGATTGAGGGACTCAGCTTCACCGCAAGACTCGGATACGACACCTATTCCACGCTCTACGAGGACCACAGCATGACTTATGTCTATGGAAACTATCCCGTCACCGAATGGCTCGGAGGAAAACCTGTCCTCGCCGACTACTGGACTTCGGGTACGCCGGGTACCATGGGAAAGGGCGCCGGAACCACAGACTGGGCAAGAAGACTCATCTTCTCGGCTGGATTCAATTTCGACAGAACTTTCGCCGAAAAACACTACCTCTACAGCCAGCTCAAGTGGGACTATGAGTACCAGAACTCCACTGGTAGGACCGGATACACCGTCTATCGGCAGAACTTCTCATGGCTCGGACACTACGGATACGACAACAAGTACATCGCCGAACTCGCACTCCTCTACTCGGGCTCAAACAGACTGGCGCCCGACACCAAGTGGAATTTCTCACCCACACTCTCAGCAGCATGGGTCATCTCTAATGAGAACTTCCTCAAGGACTGCTCCTTCGTCAACTTCCTCAAACTACGTGCAAGCGCCGGCATGATCAATGCCGACTATGTACCGGGCGACAATGTTTGGACCTATTACACGCAGTCTTACAACCAGGCTACATCGGCTACCGGAAGCTACCCGTTCGGAAGTGGTTATGACGTCGTTTATGCCAACACCACGCTCAGCCAAATCGCTACCCTCAAACCATCCAACGAGAAGGCATATAAATATAATGTGGGTATCGATGCCACACTGCTCGGAGGACTCAACGTGCAGCTCGACCTCTACAAACAGCACCGCACCGACATCTGGGTGGCTGGCTCGGGTGCTTACACTGCACTCATCGGCTTCGACGCTCCTTACATCAACGGTGGTGTCGTCGACAGCCAGGGATTCGAGCTCTCTCTCGACTACACCAAGAAGTTTGGAGAACTGACATTCAACGTCGGTGGCATGTTCAACTTCAACAAGAACGAAATCAAGGACCAGGCTGAGGAGCCAAGGGCTTACAGCAACCTCGTGCAGACGGGTAACCCGCTCAACTCCATCTATGGACTCAAGGCCATCGGACTCTTCCGCGACCAGGCCGACATCGACAACAGCCCTGTGCAGACATTCTCCACCGTCCGGCCAGGCGACATCAAGTACGAGGATGTCAATAAGGATGGTGTCGTTGATGCCAATGACGTCACAAAGATTGGTTACAGCGCATACGCACCCGAAATCTATTACAACATCCATGCAGGATTCGAGTACAAGGGCTTCGGATTCAACTTCCTCTTCCAGGGAACGGGCCGCTACTCGGCCAACCTCAACGCAAAAGGTATGTACTGGCCGCTGCTCAACAGCACTTCGCTCTCGCAGCAGTACTACGACGGAAGATGGACACCAACCAACACCGACGCTAAGTTCCCAAGACTCTCCACAACAAGCAATGCCAACAACTACCAGACAAGTACTTTCTGGCTACGCGACCGCTCGTTCATCAAACTGCGCAACATCGAGGCTTACTACAACTTCCCCAAGTGCCTCATGGAGAAAACGAAGTTCATACAGACGGCTAAACTCTATGTGAGAGGTGTTGACCTCTTCTGTGCTGACCATATCGATGATGCCGACCCCGAGTGCTATGGCGTCACGGCACCACTCAACAAGAGCATTGTCGTCGGACTCGCCCTCTCTTTCTAAAAAACATAAAACGATAGAAGATTATGAAACTCAAGAATATTTGCATCACAGCACTCGTTGCAGCTGCTCTCACATCATGCAACGAGCAGATGGACTACAAAGAGTACAGCATCTACGATGCAGCTTACATGCAGAAGAAGTTTGAGCGTGCTGGCGGGTTCCTGTCCACCATTTACGCCGACCTCGACTCTGATTTCGGAAACTACAGTGGGGCTATGCTCAGCTCGGCTACAGACGAGTCGGTCTATTCGCACGACGGTAACGCCATCGAGAGCTTCTACAACGGGGCATGGGGACCAACAAACGCCAACAGCTCGCTGTGGACCACATGCTACCACGGCATCGCATACTGCAACCTCTTCCTCGATGAGTTCACTGGACTCAAGTTCGAAGATTACATCCTCGACAAAAACTATGATGCCGAGATGTATCAGTACAACAACTACAAGTGGGAGGCTCGATGGGCAAGGGCTTATTTCTACTTCCTGCTCGTCAGACAGTACGGAGGGGTGCCGCTCATCACAAAGAACATGACGGCCGATGAGGCCAATGTGATGCCAAGAGCTACTGCTGACGAAATCTTCGCTTTCATCGACAGTGAGTGCGAGGCCATCAAAGACTCCATCACTAAAGATTACGGTGACCTCGGCAACCTCGCCATGACGCCTGCCAACAACGGACGTGCCAACAACCTCGCGGTGCTCGCACTGAAGGCTCGGGCTTCGCTTTATCATGCAAGCCCTCTCTTCAACCCCAACAACGACAAGGAACTGTGGAGAAAGGCCGCATTGGACAACAAAAACGTCATCGACTCCTGTGTCGCACGTAAGATGAAACTCTCGACCGACTACAAGGGACTCTTCATCGGCAACACCAGCTGGAGCGACGCCAACGCCCTCGGCGAAATCATCTTCGGAAGGCGTATGCCTACCGAGAACCGTAACTTCGAGACCTACAACTTCCCCGTCGGTATGTCGGGCGCAGGTGCTGGAGGTGGTGGTGGAAACTGCCCCACGCAGAACCTGGTCGACGCCTATGAGATGGCCAATGGTAAGGCTATCAACGAGGAGGGGAGTGGATATGACCCGCAGAACCCATACGCTAACCGCGACAAGCGACTCGCTCTCACCGTGGCATGCAACGGCGACGCATGGCCCAATGCCAACACCATTCCGCTCGAGACCTTCGTGGGAGGTGCCAACGGCCTGCCAACTGCTTTTGCAACTCCTACCGGATACTACCTCAAGAAGTATGTCACCGAGACGGTTCAGACGGCAGGAAACGGTGCCAACACCTGCAAGCATGTATGGGTCACCTTCCGACTTGCTGAGTTCTACCTCAACTATGCTGAGGCATTGCTCAACGTCACTGGCGACGGATACAAGACCGAGCAGGGATTCATCATGACACCGGCGGCCGCCATCAACACCGTCAGGAAGAGGGCTGGACAGCCCAACCTGCCCGAAGGACTCGATGCTGCCACTTTCAGAAGCAAATACGAGAACGAGCGCTTCGTGGAACTGGCTTTCGAGGGACACCGATTCTTCGATGTCAGACGCTGGAAAGAGGCTAACAAGTACTTCACCAACATCAGGGCTATGGAGATTACCAAAAATGGTGAGGGATTTGTCTATACTCCGAAAACCCTCCAGACTCGTCAGTGGGACGACAAGATGTATCTCTTCCCAATTCCACAAAGCGAAATACTCAAGTCGGGGGTACTCACACAGAACCCCGGATGGTAAACGACTACCAGCCACCTCTCCTCTCTCATAACGGGAGGAGGGGGCTGGTGTGTTAAGCAAGATGACATTTTTTATGTGGGTAATCCAAACCAACTGACATAATCACACCAAACTCTTGCATTTCTCAATATTTATTCGTAATTTCGCCGCATAATTCAAACATTTTGATACAAACTCTTTCTTTTAACCATTTAAACTAAAAGTTTATGAGAAAATTCTATCTCCTTCTTGCTACTTTTGCTGTATGCATGGTGGCAAATGCCGGTGTCAAAAACCTTTACAAGCAGGATTTTGAGGCCGTAAAAACTGCTGCGGAAGCTGGCTGGACCTCGCCCAACCTCGCTGATGGTATGACCATCGCTTCAACCGAGTTCGGCAAATGGTTCGAGTTCGCTGTTGGAAACAACAACAACCGTAACGCAGTGCTGACATGGGGTACCGACATCTACGACGAGTCGGTCACAAAGTACTCCGTCCATTTCCAGTGGGGGCACCTCTCAAACCCGAAGGGTGCTGACAATGGTGAGCCCAATGTAAACACGCAGTTCTCTAACGAGGTCGCCCTCCTCGTACCGCACGATTGGCAGCCAAACGATGCTGAGAAAGAGGCCGGAATCAAAGCTGTCAACAGCATCAACAACGGTCAGTATGCCACTGCCGACTCTCTCCGACTATTCTCCATCACTCAGTTCAAGGGTGCTTTCGATACTAAAAACCCAGACGCGAACCCATACTGGGCTGACAAAGACGACTTCACCAACTACGCCTACGACTTCATGATCAATGGCGACCCCAACGTGCGCTTCACTGCTTCCGAGGGTGCATGGTACAACATCCATGTCACTGTCGATATCGCTGCGCGCACCGTGTCCTTCATCATCCGCGATGAGTCCGACAGCGAGGATATCCTCACAGGCGAAGCTCCCATCGCCGACAATGCCGACACTCACATCAGCGCCCTCAACATCCTCCTCGGACGCTATAGCAGCAAGGCTGCTTTCGACGATGTGAAAGTCCAGGTGGAGACCGAAGGCGCTTATGCCAACACACCGACCATCGCACTCACTGGTGTCAACCAAGCTGAGCGCTCTTACAAGATCTTCTTCGAGATGTCGAACGACGAAATCCTCCACGTCAAGACCACCGAGGGCGCTGAGGAAACTTCTGTCGAGAGCCCATTCGAGTACAATACCTCCAACAGCGGTGTGCTCGAGGCTTGGACGGAGTCGAACGGAGCTATTTCCGAGCATGTCACTGAGAACGTCGACTGCTCTGTCATCACTCTCCCATTGCCTGAGGTCGCCATCAAGAAGGTGAACACTGGCTATGTGAAGGAACTGGTCTTGACCGTACAGAACGGCGATGTGCCCACACAGCCCAGCATCACCATGACTTATGAGTTCAAGGGTGAGGGTGGCGAAGTCGTCTCATCGGGCGAGAATGAGGTGCCCAGCGGTACCACCATCTCTGTCACACAGAAGGGTGTGCTCACTGTCACCACTCATGCTTATGGCTTCGCTGAGTCAACTCTCGTCTACAACAACGACACTGAGTTCGGCGTTGATGCTTCTATCGACTTCCAGCACATGAGCGAGGCTAAGCTCCTCGAGCTCGGCTTCACTGAGATCGACCCGCTCGACAGCGACAAAATGTCGGGTGAGAACAACTGGACTGCACGCAAGCGTCTGTGGTACCAGATCAAGACGGGTGAGCAGGATGCAGAGGGCAACGACATCCTCGAGACCCATGTGGTTTATGGTCCTACATCCCAAGGTTATGAGGCTATCCGCCGCTTCCTCCTCGTGCCCTCCAAACTCAATGCAGAGAACTCGCACTCCATGTTCGCTCCTATCTATACTTGGTACAGCGAGGCTGGCGACGGCTCCGACGTGGCTGGTCTGAAGTTCAACTACGAAATCGGTCTCATCAACACTGGTACAAAGACTGATGATGGCACTTCCATCAACTATGCTAATGGCCCGATAGGTGTCGACGGCCTGACCGACAACGACTTCTTCATCGTCTATGTCATCAGCGACTATGGAAACAGTTCTGCACACCCAGTCTTCGAGGCTGGCACAAGTGTTGAGGATGCTACAGCACAGTACAAGGCCATGAACCTCGGCGACGGCACCAACGTACAGGTGCTCAAAGGTACCGAGACCTTCAGCCTCTATCGTATCGACACCGCCATCGCTCGCATCGACGTCTTCAAGGCTGTCGCTGGTGAGGGTATCTATGAGGTCGGAACTACCGACATCGTTTCCGACCACAACGCTCCTATCTACAACCTCAATGGTATGCAGGTGAAGGCCAACAGCCTCAAGAGCGGTATCTACATCAAGCAGGGCAAGAAGTTCATCGTCCGCTAAGATTTCATTCGCTAAGATTTCTTAGACTACACGTATTAAAGAGGCTCCCACCAACCGGTGGGAGCCTCTTCTGGGTAAACGGGGGCGCCTAAGAAAAAACGCCAGCTCCGCTTAGCAGCTCCGACCGATCTCGGTCGGAGCCTTTCCTCGGTCGGAGCCCTCCTGACTAAAGCCTAAAGTCTTTAATAACCTTCTCAAGGGCGGCTCTTCTTTCCTGCCAGGTCTTGTAATCGCTGGCCTTGAGGGTGCTGACTTTCATCTTGGCTCCATACTTCTTTGTCAGCGACGAAGCGTCACTTTCGCCTGTTACTATCATGCAGGGAGCGGCTTGTTTCTCGGCGATTAACTTATCAGCTATAGCGTCAGCACCACCCACTTTGAACCAGCTTTCCATGGTGTCTTCGCTTCCCGGTATCAGCACCACGAGGTGCTTCACCTTGCTCGGTTCTGTCGCCGGGGAATAGCAGGCCACCTGCTCATTGAGGTCGTAGGCTACACGGCCGTGGGCAATGTCGCCCATCGTGGTGAAGCTGTAGGTGTTGTAGGGATTGTTGCAGATGCTGTGCTTGAAACCCTTGTCGGGTGCGAGGTACATGTTGTTGGGGTCGGCCACCTTGGTGCCATCCATGATGAAACAGTATTTGAACACCTCGGCGGTGGGCTGCTGCACCGTCACTGACCACACGCCTTCGCTGTCTTTCGACAGCGCGAGGGGCTGGCCCTTTCCTTCCATCCATAGTGTCACTTGCTGGGCATCGGGGGCTTTCAGACGGAAGGTCACGGCGTTGGCAGCAAACTCAGGCGAGACGATGGGCTTGGGGAACAGACGGGCCATCACACCGGGCGTGAAAGGCTCTTCCTTGCCCGTCGCGGCGGGAGTGGGCTTGCCCGCCCGCATGGCTTTCTCCGAGGCCTCGGGGTTGAACAGCAGCCTCAGAGTCTTGTCAAGGAAGTATTTCGCATTCATCCAGGTATGGCCGAACTTGTCGGTGGTGAACTCTTTCACCGTGCGGATGCCTTTCTTGTCGAGAAACTCCATATAGTCGCGGCCGGTGCCATAAAGGAAATCGTCGGTACCTATTCCAAGCCAAAAGAGGTGGATTTTGGCATTCGTCTCCGAGGCGTTGTCATAGACACCGGGGATGTCGGTCGATGTGAACGAACTGTAGGAGCAGAGGTAGGAGAACTTGTCGAGGTTGCGCAGACCGTTCGACAAACCTTGGTTACCGCCTCTGGAGAAACCGCCGATGGCTCTGTGGTCACGGTCGTTGATGGTGCGGTAGTGCTGTTCGATGTAGGGCATCAGGTCTTTGACAAGGTCATTGCTGAAAACATCGTTGCCGAATGACATCATGGGCATCTGGCCGTCTTTCTGAGGAGGGAGAAGTTTGTAGGGGTTGCCATAGGGCAGCACGATAATCATCTCTTTGGCTGCACCCTCGGCGAGCAGATTGTCGAGGATGTAGTTCATGCGACCCACCTTATAATAAACTTCCTCGGTGTCGGTGGTCCCGCTGATGAGGTAAAAGACGGGGTATTTTGTATTCGGACTGCTGACGTACGAAGGGGGAAGGTAGACGATGGCGTTGTTGGTGGCACCAAGGCTGTTGGAATAGTAATGGATATATTCCACCTTGCCGTGAGGCACGTTGCGGATGTCGTGTGCGAGGGATGTCTTCGTGCTTTGTATTTCGAGGAGGCTGTTTTTGAAGCCCTCGTTGGGAAAATACTGCTCACAGAGTGGGTCCATGACGCTCACGCCGTCGACTTCAAAATGATAGGGGTACATGTCGGGGGCTGCAGGTCCGAGCTTGACCGTCCATATTCCTGTTTTCGCATCGCGCTCCATGTCGTGCTTGCCGGCAAACTGAACATCGACCTGCACCTTCTTGGCATTGTCGTTCTTGTAGAGGAAGGTCACCGTGCCATCGGAATTGGGGATGGTGGATGGTGTCTTGGTGTATTCCTGACCGTGAGCCGATACACCCAGCAACAGCCCTGCCACAATGCTGGCAGCGGCTCTGCTCAATGAAAAATGAAAGCTATTCATAAAATGATGATTGATAAAGGTTGTTAGAAACGAAAAAACGTGGTAGGTATGATTGAGATACAATCGAAAGTGTCATCAAAACCGTCCTTGCCTTCTATGGCTTGTGAGGTGTTCGAACAGTCCCTGGCAGGCGTCTTCCAGAAGTTCGATGACGAGCTCGAAGTCCTGGGCACGGCCATAGTAGGGGTCCGGCACGATATTGTTCATGGGATGGTGCCTGAGGAAACTGGCCATGCCGACGATTTTATGTAGGTCGTATGGGCTTCTCGCCATGCCTCTCAGGTCATCGGCCACCATGTCGTCCATGGCCACGATGAGGGTGAAACGGTCGAAGTCTACGGGCTTGAACTGCCAGGCGATGCTGTCGATGTGGTAGCCATGCTTCAGACCATGGCTTCTCATCCTCGGGTCGGGCAATTGACCGACATGCCAAGGACCTGTACCCGCTGAGTCGACACTTATTTCCTGACTCATGCCTTCCTGCTCCAAAATATGCTTCATGATGGCTTCAGCAGCCGGAGAACGGCAAATATTGCCCAAGCAGACAAAAAGTATTTGTATCTTAGCCATAATTGTTGTTGAAATAAGCACTTTTTATAAAAAAATACCAAGTATTGTTGGATATTTTTTGATTATTAATTACTTTTGTAAGCTAAACAGACTTATTTGACAATGATAGAAAACACACCAGTGAACCCGAATTCATGGGTAGGAAAGATTGCCTGCCAATATGTTCATAGCAATCTTCGGCTTGACACTACGCAGGTGAAGACATCAGTCAACAGTTACGTCTATGCTTTGTTTGAGAGGGGAAGTGCTCAGATAAAGTTCGACAATCATGTGATTACCGCTAAGGAGGGCGACTTCCTTATTTTTCCGCCACACATCCATCCTGTTCCTATCTCAGTGTCGCCCGACTACGAGGCGATATGCCTCATCGTGAGCTCAAGCTTCATTTACGACAGTCCGGTGGTACGAAATGTGTGTCAGACTGCGACGTTCTCGCTCCTGAGCGACTCCGACCCTATCATTCCACTGCCAGAAGATTTCAGACAGAATATTAGGGAGACCTTTCAGATGATGATGCGGCATATCAAGAATACTCACCAACACACTCTCGAGGCTCTCCAGTCGCTGTTCGGACTTCTACTGGCTGATGTCTTGGCGGTCATTGATACGCTGAGCGACCGGAATACTGTCAATCCGCATTCATACCATCATTTCATCGAGTTCAACAAGTTGCTGCGAAAGAATTTCCGCGAGCATCACGAAATCACATTCTATGCCGACCAACTGAACATCTCTCCCCGATACCTTTCGATGGTCTGCAAGCAGATATCTCATGTGACCGTCGCCACCTACATCAACCGTCATCTGATGCTCGAGGCATGCTGGCTGCTGAAAACAACCGACTACAGCATACAGACTATCAGTGAGATTCTGCATTTCGCCGACCAGGCTTCTTTCTCGAAGTTCTTCAAGAGGCTGAGAGGCTGCAACCCGCTTCAGTACCGAAGGGGAAACGAAACTTGAGGGCAAGGCCACACTGGGGCAGGGTCAGCCCTCTACGGTCTGAGCGATATTGTCGAGAAGTTCCTTCGTGGTGATGTTCATGCCTAAGGCTCTCATCCTACGGCAAAGCTCCTTGGCACGCATGATGGTTTGCTGACGGAAGTTTGAAGTCATCGCTGCAAGGGCCTCGAGCTCGGTAGCAAAAACGTGCCCTTCGGTGAAGGGCGTTCTCATGTTCTTCAGCTGATAGGTGATTTCCCAGTAGCCCTTGAGCTCGTCGCCAAGGTCAATCCACTCTTTTTCTACCTTCCGAACCGTCCCGACGCCGGGGATGCCACCACTCACGGCTTCGTTCTCAGTCACCCATACTCTCTCTCCGATGGAGAAGAGGGATTCGGGCTCGGTGTCTGGGTCCTCGTTGTGCTCGCCGGGGGCGTGATTCGTGCTCCAGAAACCATTGAGCACCGAGCAACCGCCTTCGTTGAGCACCTCCAACTCGCTACGGAGCTGGGCAATTTCTGCTTCGGTGAAGTCACGCCGCAGAACACCGTGCAACAACAGACTCTTCTCAAGGCTCGCCTCGAGATTCATGTCTCTTACACTGTCGCTTGAATCTTCTTTCATGTCGTTATTCGTTTAGGGTTCTCCTACTTTTAACTTAATTGGATTGTGAGTGCAAACTTAATCAAAAAAAAGCGTTTTCCCATGTTTTTGGGCTGAAAAGCGTGAGAAAACATGGCTTTATGCATAAAGATTTAAATAAATAGCAAAATGTTTGGTCTTTTGTCAAAAAAATAATACCTTTGTCAACAATTCAACATGGATAGGCTGTAATGCCGCTTTTTAATTTATAATAACAAACAATCTAAGGCTTATCAACAAGCCATACCCACCTATTAACTAACACACATACACTATGTCTAAATTAGATAGTTATTATCATAGCCGTAATGACCAAGAACGTTACAATAGTATCCTTTGGCTGACAACTTTTGGCATACAGTCGGTGGTTGACCTGCGACCTTCCGACGACCTTTTCCCCATCATCTCAAGACATATCGAGGGAATAGTCGACATAGAGCAGACAAGAAAAGAGCTTCGAGAGTTTTACAAGCGTTATCACCAGTCAACGGGTGACGACCGTGTGCACCGCTCCGAGGAGAGCGACAAAGTGTCGGTACGAATCATGGAAATCTTGCTCAACTCTCCCTTCGACTTGAGTTTTGAGACTTTCTCAAACTATCACCACCACATGTTCCACGGCATTTACCATCATTCCGGTGAACTTCGTGAGAAACCTTTCAGCAAGAAGGAGTGGGTGCTGGGCAATTCCACCATCCTTTATCCCCGTACAGAGCATCTCCGCGACCGTCTTGACTACCTGTTCGCATTGGAGAGGGAGACAGACACCAGCAAGTTGTTAGGGGTATACAAACTCAAGCACCACTGTGAGTTCATCGCCAACTTGTTCCTTATGAGTCCTTTCCAGTATGCCAACAGCCGTGTGTCCTTTGTATATGCGCTGAAATACATGATGGCTCAAGGATACAAACTGCGCAACGACACCTTCTACCGTGAGGCTTGGTATTTCCGCAATGCCATCATACGGGCATTCTATACAAACATGTATCAGGGCATCTATCCCACTACTGAATATATGGAGATGTTCTGGGGCAACTTGTTGCTCGGCGAGGACAACACCCTGAAGAACCACCGAATGGTCATCCGCGGCGAATAAGTTCTCCTCGTTCGTCGGGATTTGCAATCCCGACGCATTTAATATCAGGATTTTCAATCCGAAAATCGCATTTAAAATGCTTCTACTCATAAAGTAATGTTCGTCTGGATTTGCAATCCCGACGCATTGAATATCAGGATTTTCAATCCGAAATTCGCATTAAAAATGCTTCTACTCATAAAGTAATGTTCGTCGGGATTTGCAATCCCGACGCATT
>CAMHEL010000079.1 GCA_946184125.1 uncultured Prevotellaceae bacterium | reverse complement strand
TGGTGTCCACTGCGCACAGCTCCTCGCTGCCGACCCTTGCGGCTCGGAGGCTCAGAAGCTTCATCCTGTGGCTCTCCTTGATGCCCTGGGTCAGGCGCGTGATGTCGGGAGGCGTGAGCGTGCGTGAGGACGGGAGCCTGTACACCTCCTGGTGGCGCGCAAGTCGGGAGTAGGAGAAGTTGGTGATGTAGGGGAACATCGCCAGCGTCATGACATCGTCCACCATGTCCTTGTTGCCCTCGAACACTTCCTCGAGGTCCTTGCGCAAGCCCGTCTTTATGGCGATTTGCTCCAACAGCCAGGTGTCGCCGTAGAGCCTGTTCTTGTCTTCCGTCCCCGAGGGAGGCCTGCCCGGCCCCCTGTTCGCGGAGAGCTTCTCTATCTCGCGCAGGTCCCAGCCTGCCGGGAACACCAGCTTGCCACGTTCCTCGGGGGATGCGTAGATGTAACGAGTGTTGGGGATGAACCGCAGGTCCTCCGTCACCGTGCCCCAGTGGATGCTCTTGTTCGTATTCCTGCCAGCACCCTCGGTGACAACCCTCGGCCGGGTGGAAGCATACCTGTATTTCCCGTTCACGTGGAGGGTCACCTTGTATTCCGTTTCTTTGCTTATCGGTCTTGCCATTGTCGCATGTTTCTGTTTAGCCGTTACAAATGTAATGATTAAATTCGAAACTGCAAAATAACAAGGCAGAAAAACCGCCTTATTTACAACATTTTAACAAAATATATGGATAGTCGTTACAAATTTAATGAAAATTCAGAAAATCAGCGGCGCCCCAACGGGGCAACACGTTCTCAGCCCAGGGCAACGCCCTGAGTTTTTAATCGTGCCGCATTCTTCCGCCCCGACGGGGCAAAAGCCTTATAACCAATTGTTTATGTCCCTTCCTTGCGATTGTTTTATCTACGAATACTCCGCAAAGAATTCTCTAATTCGGGACAAAAAAGACAGAACCATTACCCCGAGAGCCCCTGAAAATTCTACAATTCGGGACCAAAAATGACAGAATCATTCCCCCGAGAGTATTATCTCTAGATGTGCTCAATTTTCATGATGTTTTTCCTATGCCGAACAAGAGCGTTTTCCTTACATCCTTAGCAATAAATGTATAGCTATAGTGTACACTTTATTAGCGAATTAGACAAAGTGAAAACGATGCGTTTACACATCACTATTTTTACAATTTTTTGTTGCAATCCTATCAAAAAAAAATCATAAATTTGCACCCAAATTACCTTTATTTGACGAATTAAAGGATGAATGAATGACAATGAAACGACTGGAAAGGGTCATACTCGCGTTGTTGCTCGCCCTCCCATGCCATGCAGCAACAGTGACTGCTGACAGTTTGACTGTAGATTGTATAACTCCTGACAGCGATGAGTTCGTTACTGCAAGCTTGCTCATCTCTGCCCCACTAAAGGCGTTGTATTCGGTCTTTGGCCATGCTACGCTGAGAATGGAATGCCCAACACACCAACTCGACTGCATCTACACGTTTGAGAGCGATGCTAACATTGGGACTTTCATGACGGGCGTGGCTGGAAAGGCAAAGGCAAGATATGTGGCCGTTTCTACAGACACCTTCCTGAGGGACAGTCGCATACAGGGGCGAGAGGTGAGACAATACCGGCTCAATCTCACACCTAAGGAGAAACAGGAATTGTGGCGATTGCTCGATGGAGAGTTGATGGCGGGAGCACACCGAAACTTCAACCTGCTCTTCACCAACTGCCTGACCACTTCTATCCTCGACGTCCAGCGATGCCTTATCGGGGAGAGATTCGAATGGGGACCGAAGCGATATCCTCAGAACCTCAAGGATGGTGACCTCTTCCGACATGCCGTGCGGCACTCTCCATGGGCGGAGTTCCTCTTTGTCACGTTTGGAGGCACGGCATACGATAGGTTCTCCGTACAAGAGTACCGACTGACGCCGGAGACCATCATACCCATGCTGCGCGAGGCACGTATCATCAACGAAGAGACCGGTGAGAGCCGTTTCGTGGTGACAGACCCAGGTGTTGTCCTGGTTGAGGATGGCGGAAAAGACAAGGGCATTCCTGTCTCACCTACCATGGTGTTTGGCGCACTGCTGGTGCTGGCATTGGTCATCACGGCATTAGAGTGGCTGGCGGGGTGCCGCAGATTGGCTAAAGTCTTTGACTTATTGCTGTTCACGGCGCAGGCATTGGTGAGTGCCTTGATGCTCTACATTACCTTCTTCTCGGAGATCTTTGTGAGTGTCTGGAACTGGTACCTCATCGCCTTTCTGCCTCTGCCGTTACTGATATGGCTATGCTTTCATGGAAAAATGGCGGCACGATGCTGGTTGGGATATAGCATAATACTCGTGCTCTTTATCGCCGCCACACCGCTGTTGGGAGTGCTCGATTTCCCCCATCAACTCATCACGGCGACAATCTTGGTGAGATGTCTGAGCAGATATAAGAAAACCGCTCATAGTTAAGCACTTAATACCTATAGACAATAATCAATTAATAACAATCAATAATTCCAATCGAAAAGAATATGATGGAAAAAATTACACTTTCAAAACTTTCATTGCGTTGGCTCAGCCTCGTGGTGGTCATGCTCATGGGCGTGCTGACTGAGGTTCATGCCACGTCTACTTTCTATTACAATGCCACGGTGAATGCCTCGCCGCGGGCTGCGGGAAGGGTGTACATCACCAGCGACCAGGAAGCCACCCCCACCTACACTCAATCCTCCATGAACATCTCTGAGAGCCAGCGTACGGTTGGCTATGGTGAGACCACATTGTATATGTATGCCAGGGCGCAGGACAACTACCTCTTCTCTCATTGGCTGGATGGCTCTGGCGCTCAAGTGGGCACGATCCCGTCATACAACACTACCGTACAATATCGGTCAACCAATAGCGGTAGTCCTACCACCTTCACCTACACAGCGGTGTTCGTGGCTCAGCAGGGTCTTATCAAGGTGAAGTCGGCCGACGAGTCAATGGGGTTCGTGGGTATCAGCAACCCCAACAACGTAGAGCACGAGATGGTGACCCTGACGGCCTATCCTTATGCTTCCAACGGCATGCATTTCCTTGGCTGGACCAAGGACGGCGGCACCGAGTATGTCTCCACCCAAACTCCCCTTGTGCTTGAGGCCAACAGTGAGACCAAGGGCACCTATACCGCCCACTTCAAAGCGGGTGACAAGGTGTTTGTCCGCATGCAGAACAAGAAGACGGGACGGTTCATCTGCTTCTATGGCGACAACAATGGCAGAGGAGCCTCCATGCACACAAGAAACTATAACGGCGATGTGTATGATGACGGCTTCAAGTTCGACAATTGCTGGAAGTTGATACCCGCTTCCGAGGCTCAGGGCAATCCCGAGACGGTGTTCAAGCGTACCGGCGAAGCCCAGGGTGCGGGCGTCACTTATGACGCCAACCTCACAGCTCATGATTCGCAGTTTGCCTATATGAGCCTTATCCATGAGACCAACTCCAACGCGCACATGCTGACCATGGAGCAGTCGGGCGACTTCTACTACATCTACACCACGTTCAAACAAAGCGGCGCCACCATGCGGTCTTATTTCTGCGATGAAGGCACCGATTGGCTCGTGATGAAGTCGACGCAGGATTTGAGCAATTTTGACCCGGAGAGCGCACAGTGGTATGTGTATATTCTTAATTCCTCCACCACCGAGGGCGCTCTGGGCGCGAACACCAAGGAAAAATACACCATGGAAGGCAAGTACTACACGACGATGTACACCGACTTCGCCTACCAGTGCTATGACGACGTGAAGGCGTATTACCTCAAGGGCGACGAAACCAGCTATGACTCGATAAACAACGTGGTTCATTTCGCGGAGGTTCCCGGTGGAAAGGTGCCTGCCAACATGGCAGTGGTGCTGGAGTGCCCCGCGGTGCAGAACGACTTCGCATCGACAAAGACGGTGCTCAACCGACTGGTGCCGCTGACGGAGGAGGTCGCACCCATCATCAACGAGGGCGCTCACTTCCTGAAGGGATATATCTCTATCAACAACAGCAAAGTGCCCAACAACAAGGAGACCATGTATGTGCTCTCCATCGACAAGCACCTGGGATTCTACCTGTATAGCAAGGACAATATGACGCCCAACAAGGCTTACCTTGATACACGCGTTTCTACGGCAGACAACCCCAATTCTTCTACGGTAAGATTTACCTTCGGAGACAATGTCCAAGACGATACCAATAAGATTACCATTCATAACGTTATGGTCGATGATGAAGATGCACCTGTCTATGACCTCGCCGGAAGACTGATGGTCGGCAGACTGCCAAAGGGCATCTATATCCGGAATGGAAGAAAATTTGTGGTAAAATAGTGTGAACAACAATAAGTGGAAAATTATTTGAGCAATAATAAGAAATATATAGCCATGAAGATGAAAAAAACATATATTAAGCCCGAATCAGAAATCATTGGCATCAGGGATTCGTTTATGCTGGATTTGTCCATCTATGGCATCGTCGTGGATGATGAGGCAGCAAACGACAGCTTCTTCAATGAAAATGATTCCTTCTTTGATGATTAATTAGAGATTTTTATCTTAGAATAAATAAACTTCAATCACTTAAAAAAATCAAGGACATGAAAAAGTATATCGCACATTTATCTAAGCCACCACTGAGATGGTTCCTTCTCGTGGTGGTCATGCTCATGGGCGTGCTGACTGAGGTTCATGCCACGTCTACTTTCTATTACAATGCCACGGTGAATGCCTCGCCGCGGGCTGCGGGAAGGGTGTACATCACCAGCGACCAGGAAGCCACCCCCACCTACACTCAATCCTCCATGAACATCTCTGAGAGCCAGCGTACGGTTGGCTATGGTGAGACCACATTGTATATGTATGCCAGGGCGCAGGACAACTACCTCTTCTCTCATTGGCTGGATGGCTCTGGCGCTCAAGTGGGCACGATCCCGTCATACAACACTACCGTACAATATCGGTCAACCAATAGCGGTAGTCCTACCACCTTCACCTACACAGCGGTGTTCGTGGCTCAGCAGGGTCTTATCAAGGTGAAGTCGGCCGACGAGTCAATGGGGTTCGTGGGTATCAGCAACCCCAACAACGTAGAGCACGAGATGGTGACCCTGACGGCCTATCCTTATGCTTCCAACGGCATGCATTTCCTTGGCTGGACCAAGGACGGCGGCACCGAGTATGTCTCCACCCAAACTCCCCTTGTGCTTGAGGCCAACAGTGAGACCAAGGGCACCTATACCGCCCACTTCAAAGCGGGTGACAAGGTGTTTGTCCGCATGCAGAACAAGAAGACGGGACGGTTCATCTGCTTCTATGGCGACAACAATGGCAGAGGAGCCTCCATGCACACAAGAAACTATAACGGCGATGTGTATGATGACGGCTTCAAGTTCGACAATTGCTGGAAGTTGATACCCGCTTCCGAGGCTCAGGGCAATCCCGAGACGGTGTTCAAGCGTACCGGCGAAGCCCAGGGTGCGGGCGTCACTTATGACGCCAACCTCACAGCTCATGATTCGCAGTTTGCCTATATGAGCCTTATCCATGAGACCAACTCCAACGCGCACATGCTGACCATGGAGCAGTCGGGCGACTTCTACTACATCTACACCACGTTCAAACAAAGCGGCGCCACCATGCGGTCTTATTTCTGCGATGAAGGCACCGATTGGCTCGTGATGAAGTCGACGCAGGATTTGAGCAATTTTGACCCGGAGAGCGCACAGTGGTATGTGTATATTCTTAATTCCTCCACCACCGAGGGCGCTCTGGGCGCGAACACCAAGGAAAAATACACCATGGAAGGCAAGTACTACACGACGATGTACACCGACTTCGCCTACCAGTGCTATGACGACGTGAAGGCGTATTACCTCAAGGGCGACGAAACCAGCTATGACTCGATAAACAACGTGGTTCATTTCGCGGAGGTTCCCGGTGGAAAGGTGCCTGCCAACATGGCAGTGGTGCTGGAGTGCCCCGCGGTGCAGAACGACTTCGCATCGACAAAGACGGTGCTCAACCGACTGGTGCCGCTGACGGAGGAGGTCGCACCCATCATCAACGAGGGCGCTCACTTCCTGAAGGGATATGTTTCCGTCAACAACAGCAACGTTCCCAACAACAAGGAGACCATGTATGTGCTCTCCATCTACAAGCACCTGGGATTCTACCCGTATAGCAAGGACAACATGACGCCCAACAAGGCTTACCTCGATACGCGCGTTTCCACGACTGATGACCCAAAAACGGCTTCCGTCAAATTCGCATTCGGAACAACGACAGTTGATCCTGGTGACATACACACCCCGACCAACATCAAAGGCGACATGAACGATGACGGAGTAATCAGTATCGCTGATGTCATGATACTTGTATCCAAGATTACTGGCCAGTAAATCTTTAAGTGCAGTAGTCAATCAAGGAGACAGTCAATCAAGGTCAATCAAGGTCAATCAAGGGGACAGGTCTTTGGTGGATTTCTCGAATTCCACCAAAGACCTGTCCCCTTGATTGACCCTTTGCTTTTTAAGCACCTTCTTTGTTCCTCCTCTGTCCCCTCTGTCTGCCTCCCAAGCATGGCGTCTCTACACTCTGATTTCGAGTAAAAAAGCTTTCTTTCTACTCTTTTCCCTCTCCAATGAAATACAAATTCTCTGTGTTTCTCTGTGTCTCTGTGCCTCTGTGTTGAATCTCTAAATCTCAATACCTCATCTGTCGCCCTCTGTCCCCTCTGTTTCCCTCCCAAGGAATCTCAATACCTCCTCTGCCACCCTCTGTCTCCTCTGTCTGCCTCCCAAGAAAAAAAAATTCAAAAAAAAGTTGCAGTTCTATTATTTTTTTCTTATATTTGCAACCGATAAAAAACACGCTGTTCAATACTTGTTGAAGAATTGAAGCTTATACTTACTGAAAAACCAGATTACTAACTAAACATTTTATATGATGAAAACATTTACTTTAACCAAAAGGAAGTGGGTATTGTTGGCCATCCTGTTCATCGGGGTGATTACTGCCAACGCTGTCAACATCACGTACAAGTTGACTACCCATGACGGCAGAACGTTGACTGCGTCTGCAAGCGTTAGCGCTGGGGCTTCACTCGAAGACAACATGCCGCAAGACCTCTGGCGTGGATATACCACGTATACCTTTTACAGCAACCCGGAGTTGACAAACAAAATCACCACGGCTCCCGAAGAGGATGCCGAGGTGTATGTCGGCTATTTCTTTGACCCGCCTTTCCAAATTTCAACTGATAGCAAGACTGTTTGGAACTATATTCGCAATTATGTATCAGGAGGATCCACTCAACGTTATCTCTATTATGATACAAGTAATAAACGCGTCTATCAACAGAAGGGCACATCCGTCACTTCTAATAAAAAAATACAATGGGCTTTCTATGGCGATGGTTACAACTTCAATATCAAGCTCAACGATTCCAGTATTGCCAATCCATGGCTGCTTTGGGGCGGAGGAAACGATAGACTTCAATTAGGTGCGAAACCAAATGTGGGATGGCAATTGTATGCAAATGCTGCTTCCTCCAATAGTCGTCCTGGGGGGACTGTTTGTATAGGCAGGCCCGACAACGGTGATTTGATGTATATGCCAGATCTCGGTATTGCGTTAAAGACACAAGGCATCGATACGAATGACCATCAATTTGACGACCATCATCAGTTGGTTACTGTCCATTCTGGTTCAAGTAGTCAAGCCACAGAAGAAAGAAATGAACTTTGGTTGTATGCATTCTTTGGCTCTCCCGTTACCTCCAGTTCTACAACCCCAGACATCTGGCACGTCACCTACAAAATCCGCAAATCAGATGGAACATGGTATGATGACATCGTCGTTCAGAAGACTTCTTCTAATCTGTCTATTCTGTTGAATTTCCCGCCAGAAGGTTTTACTCCTAAGGAAGGCGATGACTATAATTATTACTACTGGGATGAGGATTTCACTGAGTGGGTCGATATTGAATCCTTGCCAAATGACTGTAATTCCATCCTTTATGCTGCGGAAATACATCTGGTTTCCACTCCATGGATGACCTTGGTGCTACCCTATGACATAGATGATTTGTTTGATTTCTTCAAAGCCGAGGTGATAGAAGTGGATGTCCTCACCAGCGTGAAGGGACTTCTCAGCCAGGGTGCCGATGGCAATTATTATTATGATTGCGAACTCAATTTCCAACCCACCAATGCGATAGAGGCTTACACACCATATCTGATTAGATTGGGTTGGGTAGATGAAGCCAGAGTCAACAATATGTACAAAACAGAGGGCATCGTCATCGATGAGGATGAGTTGGAAAACAATAAAATCACCCTCGCCGACCAAACCAACTCGCCCGACGTCACCGTGACCATGAAGGGCGTGCTGAGCCCCAATGGATACTCGATGGACGCCTCCGACGGATTGTCCTTCTACTTCGGCTCCAAATACGATGAGGCCAGCAAGAATTATACCTACAATTTCTATCGCCGCTCGGCTATCATTCCTAAGAACCGCTGCTACTTCTACATCACCGATGAAAGTGGGCAGTACTCGCCACTCAACCTCTCCTTCGGCTCTGGCACTACAGGCATCAACGTACAAGCTGCTACCTCTAAAAAGGTCGATGCGCCTATCTACAACATCAACGGACAGATGATGAATAAAGCCAGCAAGCTCCAGAAAGGCCTCTATATCGTCAACGGAAAGAAATTTATTGTCAAATAATGATAGCAGGAGGACACAGATATGAAAAAGAAATATGTAGCCCCGAAAGCACAATTCGTCGATACCTTTCCAGCCGATTTCCTCGCGCTGATCATTTCAAAACTCGGAGGTAACTTCTCCGGAGGTACTATCGGTGATGGAACCGATGATGACTTCTTCGCTGACCCAGGTGCCAACACCGGAGACTGGGACCACGACAGCTGGTTCGACGACTGAACATCTCATCACCCCGTCTTCTCTTTCTCCCCTACAAGCCCCCACACGCTTGTAGGGGAACTTTTTTGCAGCCACGTTACCGCCTAAAAGCGCCGCGCCAGTCAAGGATAGGTCAATCAAGGTCAGGTCAGTCAAAGGTAGGTCAGTCAAAGGTAGGTCAGTCAGGGGAGGGTCAGTCAGGGGAGGGTCAGTCAGGGGAGGGGGCAGTTCAATCAAGGGGACAGGTCTTTGATTGAACCCCTTGATTGAACTCTTGCTTTTCCCTGCTGATTTCGAGTAAAAAAGTTCTCTTTCTCCTCTTTTTCCTCTTCAGTGAAAATCCTCTGTGTTTCTCTGTGTCTCTGTGCCTCTGTGTTGAATCTCTAAATCTCAATACCTCCTCTGCCTACCTCCCAAGCATCCTCCTCTGTCGCCCTCTGTCCCCTCTGTGCTCTCTCCCATAAAAAAAGATCCTGGATACTGCAAAGTATCCAGGATCTTCCGGTGTGCCCGGGGGGACTCGAACCCCCGACATTCAGAACCACAATCTGACGCTCTAACCAACTGAACTACGGGCACCGTGTTACCGCTTCCTATTGGAAAGCGGATGCAAAGGTAAGGGAAATCGTTGAAATGTCCAAATGTTTTGGACGTTTTTTTGCGATTTTTTACTCTTTGCGCTTATTTAGGGCTTTGCAGGTGCTTCTGCTGCTGGCTTCGGAGCATCAGCCTTCGGAGCGGCTGCCTGTGGAGCGGCTTTAGGGGCGTCGGCCTTCGGGGCTGCAGCCTGAGAAGCCTCTGCGGCGGGAGCTGCCTCACCCTCTGCGGGGGCTTGTGTGGCACCAAAGCCCGGCTGGGTGGTGGGGTTGGTCAAGGGGTTGGAGGGAACTTCAATCACGTTCTGCTCAGAGACGGTGGGGGCAACGTATGCGCAGAAGACACTCAGAAGCACCATGGCGATGGCGAGACCCCAGGTGGCCTTCTCAATGAAGTCTGTCGTCTTGCGAACACCGACGAACTGGTTGCCAGTGGAGAAATTGGATGAAAGGCCTCCGCCTTTCGACTCCTGAATGAGAACGATACCTATCATCAGCAATGAAGCGATGACAATCAGAATGACGAATAAGTAATACATTTTCTTTGTTTATTTGTTGTTTTTTTTGTTTATTTGCTCTGGCTGTTGATGACCAGTTTTTCCAAAAATCGGATTTGGTCTGCAAAGTAAGCACTTTTTTTTGGATAATTCAAATTTAAACGCCTAATTATTTCCAAAGCCTTGGAATAACGCCCTTGTTTGACGTAAATCCGTGCCAAAGTGGCTGTAAAATAGCCTTCATCGCCACTTTTGTGGCTCTGCTCATCGGTGGGGGGGGCATACTCTGGATTCTCATGGAGGTGCATCTTCCCACTCTCCTCGTTGATGAATTTGTCGATGAGGCTCTGGCCCTTCATCTCGGGGGCTTTGTCGCTGCCCTCACCACTGTCGTCCTCACCCATGAGGAACGCCATGTAGTCGATGGTCGCATCGGTGGCGGTGGGCTTGCGGCGAGGTGAACCCGTCGGGGACTGGCTGACGCTTGACGGCGACGTGCCGAGGAAGTCATCAATCAGGCTCATGGTGCGGTCGGAACCGCTCGTGGCACTTGCCGCACTGTGCTTGGCGGGACGGAGACGGTAGTGGCGGGCCTCGACAAGGTCGAAGAGACGCGTGCGGTCGGTGATATACACCGCGGCACGGCGGAGCTCATCGTCGAACGACGAGTCATGAAGCAGATACAGGTTCTGCAGCAGCAACAACCGTGCCGGCTGATAGTAAGGGTGAAGCGCGGTGAGCTCGCGGAGCTCATACAGCGTCGCCTTGTCCATGAGCTCAGGATGCTCGATGAGGGGTCTCAGGTCCATGTCGTCTTACCAATTGGCTACTGTGGCGTTGAATATTTGTTCTACGATGTCTTTCACCATCTCTGTCACCAAGGTCTCCTGAACAGCAGAGAGCGACTGGGTGGTCTCGTACGTCGAGGTGGCGGTGAACTGCTTCTCGAAGTCCTGCTTGTGGTCCACGTTGTTGGTGAACCTCACGTTGACTGTGATGGAGAGCTCCGTCTGGGCGGAGTAACCCTCGCTCGACACGCTCTTGTTGCGCTGATTGTATTGGGTAATCTCACCCTCGAGCTTCAGGTCGCCGTTGCGCTTCACTTGTGAGAGCTTGGTGTGGTTGGCGAAAATGTCTTTCAGCTCGTTGTTGAAGATGCTCTGCATCGGTCCCCATACGTAGTTGGAGCGGATGGGGAAGTCGGCTATCGTGATGGTCTTCGTCTTCGTGTAGTCGATGCTCGCTCCGTTGAAGGTGTACGACACCTTGCAAGCTGACACGACTATCACAAGCAAAAAGAGTGCCAAACTCCTTGATGTGAGGTGCTTTTTAAGTGAGGCCATACTGACGGAGTTTCCGGTACAATGTCCGCGACGAGATGCCCAGCTCCTGGGCGGTCTTGGCGCGGTTGTGGTTGTTGCGCTCAAGCGCTTTGACGATGGTCAGCCGCTCCTGCTCGTTGAGGTTGAGGGTCTCGCTGCCGTCGGCGATTTCCTCGGCCTCGGCTTCCTCCACCTCGTCGTTGGCGATTTGGTGTGTGGGGGTGTGCGACTGAACGACGGGGGCGCTGAACTGCGGGGCGAGGTTCTGGGCCCTCGATGTGAGGGCTGCCGCATCGTCGATGCGCTGCCTGAGGGCGTTCAGCTCACGGCGCATCTCGCCCATGTTGGTGCGCATGTCGAAGAGGAGCTTGTAGAGAGCCTCACGCTCGTTCTCGTAACTGTGAGAACCGCTCGGCGTGATGGGGGCGGGAAGGGTGGTCTCAAGGTCGTCGGGGATGAAATGGCTGATGGTCTCCCCATCGATTTCACGCTTCTCGCTGAGCACCGACATCTGCTCGGTGATGTTCTTCAGCTGACGGACATTGCCCGGCCATTTGTATTTCAGCATGCGCTGCTGGGCCTCGGGGGTCAGCGTGATGCGGGGCAAATGGTATTTCTCTGCTGTCTGCATGGCGAAGAGCCTGAAGAGGAGCAGAATGTCGTTGCCACGCTCCCTGAGGGGAGGCATCTGGATGGGGATGGTGTTCAGGCGGTAGTAGAGGTCTTCCCTGAAGCGGCCCTCGCTGATGGCCTTGCGTATGTTGACATTCGTGGCGGCAACCACGCGGACATCGGTCTTGAGCACCTGCTGGCCTCCCACGCGGATGTACTCGCCGTTTTCAAGGACGCGAAGAAGGCGTGCCTGGGTGGCGAGGGGCAGTTCGCCCACCTCGTCGAGGAATATGGTGCCCTTGTCGGCTACACCGAAATAGCCCTTGCTCTCGCCGATGGCGTCGGTGAAGGCACCTTTCTCATGGCCGAAAAGCTCGCTGTCGATGGTGCCCTCGGGGATGGAACCACAGTTGATGGCGAAATAGTTCTTGCTGTGACGGGTGGAATGGTCGTGGATGAGCCGGGGGATAATCTCCTTGCCCACACCGCTCTCGCCGACGATGAGCACGGAGAGGTCGGTGGGGGCTACTTGGAGAGCGATGTCGAGGGCATGGTTGAGCGCATCGCAATTGCCCACGATGTTGTAGCGGTTCTTGATGTCTTGGAGGTTGTTCGTTCTCATCGGTTGACAATCTTTCTCTTGCTGATGGAGGTGGACTTATTGGGGCTTCTGCTCGTGCTTCTTGGGAATGGCGAAACGCACCTTCTCGCTCTCGTCGCGCTTCTCGTGGTAGAGCTTCTTCAGGGGGTTGTCCAATGGCTCATCGTACTGCCGACGGTAGCGGCACGTGTCGATGGCAAGGTAGATGGCGTCGCGGAGTGACGACTCGTCGGAAGTGCCCTGGCCGGCGTGCTCGAAATCGGGCTCGGTGGTGGGCGATGCAACAACAACGGGCAGGCCGGCGGTCAACTCTATGCTGCTGTCGCCGGCTAACATGCTCAGAGGGGTCATGGCCTGGTTGTGGTACATCACGAGGGTGCCGTCGAAACGGAGGTAGTCGTAGTGCGCGAAGAACACATCGGCGGGGTAGGGGCCGTGAGCGTTGACGCCGGCGCTTCGAAGCTCGTTGATGGCTGGCTTGAGTATCTCCTCTTCCTCGGCACCGGGCTGTGGGTTGACCTGCAGCAGGGCGATGCGGGGGTTGGACAGGCGGAAGTCGCGTTTCAGACTATTGAAAAAGGTGGCGGACTTCTCGATGACAAGTTCTTTGCGCAGCTCACGAAGGGCGTCGCCTAAGGGGATGTCGCCAGTGACCGATGCAATGCGAAGCGGACCGTGCGTGTGGATGGTGAGCGACTTGCCGTCAAGACCGAGGGCATGCTCGATGTATTGGGTCTGGGTGCACGGATTGGTGTCGGAGCCGGAACCATAGACGGCGGGAAGCGTGACGAGGGCATCGAAAAGACCCTTGTCGAAGTCGCTCAGAGCTCTGTCAACGGCTTTGCGGGCGGCCTGCTCCGATGCCGGAGTGGCGATGCCCAGCTCCACCTTCACCTCGTTGTCGAAGCAGGTCAGAAGGTTCACCTTGTCTTCGTTAGCATCGCTTGCATCGCTGATGATGGTGAAGTTGGCCTGCATGTCGAGGCTCTTGCGGTGATAGGCGGCTATCTTCGGCGAACCGTAGATGATGGGGGTGAACAGCTCGAGGATGGTGGGGTCGGCGAACGTCTTGAAAATGGTTTCGTAACTGGTGCTGTTGGTGTCGCCATGGGTGATGGCGATACGTATTTTTTTCTCTTCCATGAGGGTGGGTTTTGGTTATGGGTTGTTGGGGGGTGCGGTGGTTGGGTGGGGCTGACGGTCGTGGGCGATGTCTTTCGACGTGCTGAGCAGACCGCAGGCGGCGAAGATGTCCTGACCGCGGCTGGCACGTATGGTGGTGAAGATGCCGTGCGAGGTGAGGTAGTCGCGAAACCATTCCATCCGGCTCTCGTCGGCACCATGAAGTTCGGAGCCGGGGATGTGGTGGAAGCGGATGAGGTTGACGCGGCACTCAAGGCCCTTGAGCAGACTGACGGTCTGCTTGGCATGCGAGAGGGTGTCGTTGACACCGCCGAAAACGATGTACTCGAACGACAGACGACGCTGGTGGGAAAAGTCGTACTGACGAAGCAACGTGATGACATCGGCGATGGGCATGGCGCGCTCGGCGGGCATGAGGCTGGCACGCTGAGAGGCATCGGGGGTGTGGAGGCTGATGGCGATATGGCACTCGCTGCTGTCGAGAAACTCCTTGAGCTTGCCGCTCACGCCTACGGTGCTCACCGTGATGCGCTTGGGGCTCCACGCCATGCCGTAGGAGGCTGTGAGCAACTGCGTGGCTTTCAGCACGGAGGAGAGGTTGTCGAGGGGCTCGCCCTGGCCCATGAACACGATGTTGGTCAGCGTGTCGCGCTCGGGAAGGGCGTACACCTGGTTGAGAATGTCGCCGGCAGTGAGGTTGCCCTCGAAACCCTGACGGCCGGTCTGGCAGAAACGGCAACGCATACGGCAGCCCACCTGAGAAGATACGCAGAGGGTGGCGCGGTCGCCGTCGGGGATGTAGACGGTCTCCACCTCGCGGCCGTTGCTCGTGGGGAACAGGTATTTCACCGTCCCGTCGATAGAGCGCTGACAATGGGTGGGGGCCATGTCGCCTACCTCGTAGCTCTCCGAGAGAAGGGCGCGGTTGGCTTTCGACAGGTTGGTCATCGCATCAATCGATGACACATGGCGCCGGTAGAGCCAGTCGGCTATCTGCCCGCCGGCAAAGGAGGGCATGCCCATCTCCGAAGCCGCTGAACGCAGCTCCTCAAGGCTCATACCCATCAGCTTTTTCTTTTTCGTCGTCTCCATTCAGGCCGATTTTACGCAATTTCACTGCAAAATTAGATAAAAAATACGAATTATATGCCTCTTGCTATAAAGATTTAGTTTTTCTTTATAGTTTTTGCTACTCCATATGCGGTTTAGGGTTTAGGGTTTAGACTTTAGACGCTAGACTTTAGACTTTAGGCTCTAGACTTTAGACTCTAGACTCTAGACTCTAGACTTTAGACTCTAGATTTCAAGCCACCGTGAGGCGGCCGTTAGTCCGCCCCCAGTCAATAGCCCATAGACAAAGCCCGAATCCCGCAAATCATACGTCTAAACTCCTAAACTCCCCTCAAGAACTCCCAAACTCCTTTCAAAATCTCTCAAACTCCCCTCAATAAAAATTGCGGAACCCGCATCTGCTTTCGCAGCACGAGTTCCGCAAGAGAGAGGTATGAATAGTTGAGAATATTATTTGGGCATCATCAGCACCTTGATGTGGTTGCCGGTCTTGACGATAGACTTGAGGTGCTCGCTGATGTCTTTCGGTGTGACAGACTCGACGACCTTCTTGTAGTCGGTGTGGATATCCACTCCGTAGTTGTTCAGACGGTTGAGGACGGTCACCCAGTGACGGTTGGTCTTGCTGTTCACGTCGGCCTGGTTGAGCAGGATCTGACGTACCTTGTTGAGGTCCTCAACGTCGGGACTGGCAATGGTGGCATCCATTCCCTTCTGGAACTCCTTCACGGCCTCGTCGGCTTTCTCGGGGTTGAGCATCGCCGAACCGGTAACGACGATGTAGTTCGTGGGACCGCCAATGTTCACCTCACCGTCGGCTCCGGCATGGTAGGCGGCTGACAGGCGCTCGCGAACCTCACGGTTGTATTTCATCTCAAGAAGGCGTGAGGCCATGTCGGTCAGTACGTTGTTGCGCAGGCTGTAAGGAACGGCGTCAGAGCGCCAGATCTCGCTGTACTGGGCCTGGGGATTCTCCATCTGCTTGGTGAAGTTGTTCACAACGGCTCCCTTGGCATAGGTGCGGATTTCCTTGACCTTGAGGTCGGCCTTGCCCTTGGAGGGCAGCGAGGCAATGTACTGCTCGATGTATTCACGCATTTTGGCCTCGTCGAAGTTGCCTACGAAGTAGAAGGAGAAGTTGGCGGCATTGCCGTAAAGCTGCTTGCCCATCTCCAGAATGCGGTCGTAGCTGATGGATTCGATGTCCTCAATGGTGGGGATGCGGAAACGGTGGTTGTTGCAGTACATGGTGCTCATCGTGGAGTCCTGGAACACCACGCTGCTGTTGAGGCTGATGTTCTTGAGCTGAAGCTTGATGGCATCAAGGAAAGTGTTGACGGCTTTCTCGTCTTTCTGCACATTGGTGAAGCTCAGGTAGGTGAGCTGCATCAGCGTCTCAAGGTCTTTCGGAGTGGAGTTGCCTGCAAGGCCGTGGTCGGATGAGTTGAGGGTGAACGAGACGCCTACTTGCTTTCCGGCAAGGGCTTTCTGAAGGTCGGTCTGCATGAAGTCGCCAAGGGCACTCTGGGAGAGGAGGTTGGCTGCCAACTGCAGGTTGTTGACATCGGCGTCGCCGAAGACGGACTCACCACCCTTTGAGGAGGCCGACATGACAATCTCGTCGGCGTTGAAATCGGTCTTCTTCAAATAAACCTTGGCACCGTTGGAGAGGGTGAGCTCTTTGAAACCAAGGGCTTTGTTCTCCTGCTCCTTGATAATCTTACCCTTCTTGGGCAACTGGCTGATGAGCGGGTCTTGCTTCACGTTGTCCACGTAGGCCTCAAGCTTCTCGGCTCTCACGCCAGCGACGGCCTTGCGGATGTCGTCGGCAGTGAAATACTCTCTGCCTTCCTTGTCCTGGAGTAAAACGGCTACCACAAAGTTGGTGTCGGTGACGTTGATGAGCTGGTCGGCTATCTGGTTGATGGTTCCAACGGGGATGGCACCAGCCATCTGGTTCATCATGGTGTGGAGATACTCGATGGAGGGGATGGGCTCGTGGTTGATGAAGTTCTGCACATACTCGCTGCAGTATTCGTCGTTGCGGCGCTTCTCGCGGTTGTTATAGACCTTCTCGAGCTGGCTGAGGTATTCTGCCTTTGCCCTCTCATATTCGGTGGCGGTGAAGCCATGGTCTTTCACGCGTCTCACTTCTCGTAAAGCGGTGGCAATGGCCTCCAGTTCCTTGCCTTCCTTGGGCATCAGGGTGAGGTTGAAGGCATCCATGGTGCGTGAGACGAGGTACTGGCCGTCTCCCACTTCGGCACCTGCCAGCGGGCAGTCGGGCTTCTGGGTCTCTTCGGTGATGCGGGCGTTGAGCATCTGGGAGATGACGTCGCGGGCGTAGTCGATGACGAGGTAGGTCATGTCTTTCTTCATCTCATCGGGCACTGGCTCGTGCTTCATCGCCATGAGGATGAGCGACAGGGTCTGCTCCTTGTCCTTGCCGATAACGTAGATGGCCTCGTTGTTGTCGGGTACTTCCACGGGCTCCACCTTGGCGGCGTTCTCTGGTACCTTGATGTCGGAGAAGAGCTCCTTGATCTTCTGCTCGGTGCGGTCAACATCGATGTCGCCCACGATGATGACGCCCTGGTTGTCGGGACGGTACCATTTGCGGTAGTAGGCACGAAGGGTCTCTGGTGAGCAACCGTCGATGACCTCCATCAGACCGATGGGGAAACGGTGACCGTATTTCGAACCGGGGTAGAGCTCGGGCAACTTCTGCTCGAGAATCTTCTGCGTGCCGACAATGCGCATGCGGTACTCGTTGTGAACGATGTCGCGCTCCTCGTCGATGGCTTTGCTGTCGAGCGTGATGCCGTTCGACCAGTCTTTCAGAATCAAAAGGCAGGAGTCGATGGCGGAGATGCGGCCTGTGGGCACGTCGGTGAAGTAATAGACGGTCTGGTCGGTCGAGGTGTAGGCGTTGAGGTTACGGCCATATTCCACGCCGATGGACTGCAGGTACTCCTGAAGGGAGTTGTCCTTGAAATGGTCGCTGCCGTTGAAGGCCATGTGCTCCAACAGGTGGGCAAGGCCACGTTGGTCGTCGTTCTCCTGAACTGAGCCTACTCGCTGGGCAATGTAGAAATTGGCCACGTGTTCGGGATACTCGTTGTGACGGATGTAGTAGGTCAGCCCGTTGTCGAGCTTGCCAACTCTCACGTTTTCATCGATGGGTATCTGCTGCGTCTGTGCATGAGCCGATAACCCGAAAAGCAGCATCGCTGCCATGAAAATACTTTTCAGTCTCATTTTTCTGTTTTTAGATATAAAATAGTGTGGTAGGTTTATCTATATATTCTTGCAAATTGCATCTCGTTTCTGTCGCTTCAATTGCAGTACCTTTAATAATATAGACTGCAAAATTAGAAAAAAACTACAGAAGCATCACTTATTTTTTTGTTTTTTTGCCTATTCGTTACATTTATAGGGGTTTTTGATTACTGTGATTGATATGATGGCGAAAGGATTGACGATATCTTGACGATGGGGTGATGGTATGATGATAATATGTCGGTGTAATAGTGTACTACTCTATTAGTACACTGCAAAAGTATGGAATTTTTGGATTGCCTCCAAACATTTTGATGATTTTCTTTCCAATAGCCCTGTTATTTAACGTTTGTTACCGTTATTGCATGAGTTTGTAAGCTCTATTCAGCGAATCAACTACTAAAGGTGGGTTCTATTAATTATGTCGAGGAGATTTTCGACTTTTAGTCGAGAGCAAAGTGTAAGCTGAAGAGGGAGTGTAGCGGGCTACACGACCGATGAGGCTTG
>CAMHEL010000078.1 GCA_946184125.1 uncultured Prevotellaceae bacterium | reverse complement strand
GGCTGAAGAGGCACGCCTGGAAAGCGTGTAACCGTCAAAAGCGGTTCGGGGGTTCGAATCCCCCTCTTTCCGCAAAGCGAAAAGAACTGATTATCAATAAATTAGATATTTAAAAAGCACACTTTTCAGAAAGTGTGCTTTTTTGTTTTTTGCATGATTAGATGATGTCTGAGCCTGATTAGATGATGCTTGCTTCGCCAACTTCCTCTATTCTGCAGGCAAGCGACATGTACTTATCCTTGAATTTCTTACGGCAGCGGCAGGCGATGCTCTTGGCGGTGTCGGCATTGGCCAATCCACATTGCTGAGCGATTACTTGCCAGCTCAGGCCTTCCACATAATGCCCCAACAGCAGGTTACGGCATTGGTCGGACATCTCATCGATAAGGATTTTTACAAGATGCTGCTTCCGTTCTTCTTTCCTCCGGGTTTCAGCGTCATCATAGCTCATCATGGCTTTCTCTACCACATCATACGACACCGATTTAACGCCGGCACCGCCATCCCCGATAACCACTGTTTGTATCTGCTCCTTCTTCTTGAGCATCTTGAGACTTTGATTGATACAGATTCTAAGGAAATAGGTATAAAGCGAACTATTCATGCTACCCAATTTACCATTGCAAATGTTGAGATAAAAGGCGATGGATGCATCCTGGTACACATCCTCTATGTCGTCGCCCGACAATGCTGGAAACGCATAACAGAGATACATCAAGGTACGGTCTTTCATTTCCGACAAAAACTGATTGATTTGATTCAAATTGCTCATAACATTAACTTTTCTGACATTTCTATTTGCAAAGATATCGTATAAAAAAGAAATCTATTTGTCCTTTATCCTCGCTTGTATGAACCCCTGACTTTATTGTATGAAATGAGAAAACGAGGGTGATATTGTAAATAATAATTACTTCACAAAACAACAAACCGTCTCGACATCATTCATAGAACCACCCAAAAAAATCATTCTGGAACCCGACTGCAAAAAAAATGAAGGAAACGTGTTTACCTTTTTCGATTAATGGTATTAATTAGCGAGAGAACAAAAAAACATATGTTGAATTAAAAATTTGATTGTTATGAAAAAGTTAATGTTTATTGCACTTGCAGCAGCCGCTTTCACATTCACCTCTTGTGGTACAGGTAATGACAACGGAGGAACAGAGAACCCTGGAAACGACCAAGAGCTTCTGGACAACGGCAACAACACTGAAGCTCCTGAAGACTCCACTACCGAGGTTGCAAATGACGAGCAGACCGAAGCACCTGCCGAGGAAGCACCCGCCGAGGAAGCACCCGCTGCAGAAGCCAACTAAGAAAGCACTGAGAAAGCAAGAACACCCATCGCTGCCTCTCCTGCCAACAGGAGAGGCAGTTTTTTGTTGTGTAATGAAAAAACTTCTTTACACAGGTGTGGAATTGGAAAAATAGATGTAATTTTGCACTCTGTACAGGAAAAAATCAATTAGTCATTACACTTAATACCATTGTCATGAAAAAAACCATTGCCCTCATGTCGTTTTTGATGCTTGCCCTTTGTCTCCAGGCAAAAGGAGGCCCTTGGACGAAAGGAGGTTTTGAAACCCGAAAATACCGCAACGTCTTCGTTGAGATGGGGTATTCAAAAAAAGCTGTTGAAGCCAAACTCGAGGAAGTGTTCAACGATGTTTTCCACGGTCCGAACAAGGTCTATTTCGAAGTGGGCGACACTTTGGGTTATATCTCCGACATCAAGAACCATGACGTGCGCACCGAAGGCATGTCGTATGGCATGATGATTGCCGTGCAATTGGACAAGAAAGACATCTTCGACCGCATCTGGCGCTGGAGCAAGAAATACATGCAGCACCAGTCGGGACCCCGCGAAGGCTATTTCGCATGGAGCTGCAAAACCGACGGCACTCACAATGCCGAAGGTTCCGCCTCCGACGGAGAATTGTATTACATCACTGCCCTGCTCTTCGCCTCCAACCGCTGGGGCGACAACACGGGCATCAACTACAAAGGCGAGGCCCAGCGCATACTCAACTGCTCGATGTCGAAGAACGGAGAGGATGGCCAGATGCCCCTGCTGCATCCCGACCACCAGCTCATCACCTTCACCCCCGACCGTTTCGGTTCTCGCAACACCGACCCCTCCTACCACATCCCAGCCTTCTATGAGGTATGGGCGAAATGGGCCGACGACGGACGCGCCGAATACTGGAAGGAAGCAGCCAAGAAATCAAGAGACTTTCTCCACCTCTGCACGCACTCGGTGACGGGGCTCAACCCCGATATATGCCAATACGACGGCACAGTGATGCAGGGGCCGTGGATGCGTGGCAGTGGCAACTTCCGCTACGACTCCTGGCGCGTGCCGATGAACATCGCCCTTGACTATGAGTGGAGCTGCGCCGACCAGGAGTGGCAACAGGACTACGGCAAACGCATCCAGGACTTCTTCTACTCACAGGGCGTCGACACCTTCAACGACCAATACCGGGTGGATGGCACGCTCCCCGCAGAAAATGAAATCCTCCAAGCCGGCGGTTTCAGGAAGCTACGCCACAGCATCGGCCTGGTGGCCACTGTGGCAGCGGCATCGGTGCTGTGCATGAGCGACAAGAGCAAGGAGTTTGTCGATGCACTGTGGAAAGCGAAGCACGAACCTTTCGACGACGGCTATTTCGATGCCTATTACGACGGGCTGCTCAGGCTCTTCGCCTTCATGCACCTCAGCGGAAATTACCAAGTGATTTTCCCAAAGTAAAAACGCTTTTCACCGCGAAAGGCGCTAAACATTGTAAAAGACATACGTGTCAAGTATGAAGAGATACCTTTACATTGTGCTATGGGCAGCCGTTGTGCTGTGCGCCGGCTGTGCCCTGCTGATTCTCGAGAGCGACTTGCTGTGGAAGACCGACGAGATGAACCTGTTTCTCCACACGCCACTGTTTTTCAAGCAGCAGATGGTGGTGCCCGGTGGACTTCTCACCTATGTCGGCACGTTCTTCACCCAGTTTTTCTACCATCCCTGGCAGGGAGTGCTGCTCCTATGCTGCTGGTGGTTGCTGCTGATGTGGCTTACCAAAAACGCCTTTGGCATTCCCGCCAAATGGGCATCGCTGATGCTCATTCCCGTGGCACTTGTCCTCGTCACCATCGTCGACACGGGCTACTGGGTCTATATGCTGAAGCTCCGCGGGCACTTCTTTGTCACCACCATCGGCACGACAGTCGTCGCAGCACTTCTGTGGGGATTCCGTGCCCTGCCGCCACGTTACTTCCTGCGCGCGCTCTACCTGTGCCTCGTGTGTCTCGTCGGCTACCCCCTGGTGGGCATCTACGGCCTTGCCGCCACTTTGCTGATGGGCATTTTCTCATGGCGCCTGGAGCCACGCCGTAATGCCATCATCTACAGCCTCCTCGCCATCATCGCCACGGTTGCCGTGCCGCTGCTGTGCTACCGCTACATTTTCTGCGAGATTAACCAAGCCAACATTTACTGGGCGGAGCTTCCGCTCTACAACATCACCGTGGAGCACCATGCCTACTACATCCCCTTCTACCTTCTCGCCCTCTTCTTCGCTGTGATGGCCGCCACCTACCGCCCCAACCGCAGCGAGGAAATCCGCAAGAAGACTTGGTGGTGCCTCGCACAGGTGGCGCTGATAGCACTCATCGTTTTTGGTGTGAGCCGTTTCTGGTACCGCGATGAGAACTTCCAACGCGAACTGAGCATGCAGCACCTCATAGAACAGCTCGACTGGGAGGGCGTGGTGCGCGAAGGAGCCGCCCAGCAGGATGAGCCCACCCGTGCCATCGTCATGATGCGTAACCTCGCCCTCGCCCGCCTGGGACGGCAGGGCGACGAGATGTTCCGCTACAAGAACGGTTCGAAGAAGAGCAACGCACCCTTCGACGTGCGCATGATGCAGGTGATAGGACCACTCATCTACTACCATTACGGAATGCTCAACTACTGTATCCGCTACAGCTCAGAGATGGGTGTGGAATATGACTGGCGCGTGCTCTACTACAAGCTGCTCATCCGCTGTGCCCTGCTCAACGGAGAAAAGCCCGTGGCACGAAAGTACATCAACATCCTCAAGCGCACCACCTTCCACGACGAATGGGCGAGAAAGGCCGAGCAACTGCTCATCCATCCCGAAAAGATAGCACAAGACCCCGAAATGGCTCCCATCACACACATGAATCACTATCCCTCCTATCTCGGCGGCGACCAGGGCTTCGTGGAATCTTTCCTCATGAAACAACTGACATACAGCCAGGCGAGCACCGACCCCATCTATCAGGAGCAATGCGTGCTTGCCACACTCTTCACCCGTGACATCAAGTGCTTCTGGTACCATTTCGCCTATTATCTCGCACTGCATAAGAACCAACCCATTCCCGTCCATATCCAGGAGGCCGCCTATCTCTTCAGTCAGATGGACGACCGCGACACAAGCAACGCACCATTCCTTGAAAGCGTGAAAGGGGAATTCAGCAGTTTCATGAACGCCTCCCAGAAATACGAGGGAATGGACGTGGACGTTGTGCGGCCGATGATGGAACCTATCTATGGCCACACCTACTACTTCTATTATTACATGATGTCCAACCTCATCGAATATTGACATGAAGAAGATGAAGATTTTTCTGACAGCCCCCATCCTCGGCATCCTCCTTTTGGTGTCGTGCAACCGGGTGAGCGTGCCCACACAATATGAAGAATCGGCTTCACTGCCCAAGATTTACCCCGACTACACAGAAGTCACCATCCCCGTCAACATCGCACCGCTCACCTTCGAGCTCGACGAGGCTGCCGACGACATGGTGGCGCGCTACGCTGCCGGCGATGTCGAGGTGCTCTGTGCTGAGCAGATGTGCCCCAGCAAAGGCGAATGGCGAAAGCTCATCGACGCCGCCAAGGGGAAAGACATCCAGGTGGACGTCTATGCACAGAAAGAAGGCCGATGGACCCACTACAAGCCTTTCGCCATCCATGTCTCGACCGACTCCATCGACCCTTATATCAGTTATCGCCTCATCGCACCCTCATTCGTGGCCTATGAGTCGCTCACCATCAACCAGCGCTGCCTGGAGAACTACGACGAGAGTGTGATTTACGACAACATCCTCTGCAGCTTCGAGAAAGACGGGCAGTGCATCAACTGCCACCACTACCAGTGGTACAACCCCGAGCGGATGCAGTTTCATGCCCGCCAGAACCTCGGCGGCACCATCATCGCCTACGACGGGAAAATCACGAAGGTGAACATGACCAACGACTCCATCCTTTCCGCCGGTGTCTATCCCGCCTGGCACCCCACCCTGCCCTTCATCGTCTACTCTTCGGACAAGACCCGCCAGAGTTTCTATACCAAGGAGGCCAACAAGGTGGAGGTGTATGACGAAGCCAGCGATCTCATCGCCTACGACATCGAGAAGAACGTGGTGTGCAATTTGGAAAATGCCGACGACGAGTTCGAGGTGTTCCCCTGCTGGGCACCCGACGGCAAGACGCTTTACTACTGCAGTGCGCATTTCGAGCGGAAAGACACTACAATCAGTCAGATCACTGAAGTGGTCCGGACCATCAACACATTGCGCTACAACATCTACAAGAAAAGTTTTGACCCCGCCACGCGAACGTTCGGTCCCCGCGAATTGGTTTACGACGCCGCCTCCGCAGAGCAGAGTGCCACCCTGCCACGCGTATCGCCCGACGGACGGTACCTGCTCTTCACCAATGGCAGTTATGGCTATTTCCATATCTGGCACCATGACTCCGACCTGTGGATGATTGACTTGCAGACCGGCGAGACCCGTGCGATGGCCGAACTCAACTCACCCGACACCGAGAGCTACCACTCATGGTCGAGCAACGGGCGGTGGGTCATCTTCAGCAGCCGTCGCGACGACGGCACTTTCACACGGCCCTTCATCGCGCACATCGACCAACAGGGGCACGGCACCAAGCCCTTCGAACTGCCCAGTGCCTATCCCGACTACCACCGTCAGTTCATGCGGTGCTACAACATCCCTGAGTTCATGCGCGGGCCGGTTACCATCAAGCCACAGCAATTCGCCGACGTACTCAAAGGGAACGCCAAGAAAGCGGAATACAAAAGAATGGGAGAATAAAGCCTTGAGTCCACTTTAAAAAGTGGACAAAGAGCGACAGGTGAAGTTCACGTACCCATACCATTTTGAGAGACAATGATAAATGGACTAAATAGCTCTAAAAATCAATAAGTTACAGACCCCACCCCTACCCCTCCCCTTGATGGGAGGGGAGTGCCTAACGGCTCTCGGCAAAGAATTCGGACTTTTTAAAGTGGGCTCAGCCTTCAAGGTTTTGAAGGCGAGGCAGCCTATTTGAGGCTCTCTATATCCGTCCTGACGCTGAATACATCCTTGACGGCATAGAAGGCGCAACGCTGGCACAGTATTCTGTTGGTGTCATCAACAGGGCGTGCTCCTTGCGCTGCCTCGGCAGCCTCTTTCGAGGTGATGGGATGGTTGGCAGAATTTCCCACGACAGTATGGTGTGCAAAGGGTGAGATGAGCGCCTCATACCAGGTGCATGCAGCCACATACCTGCCCACGCCATAAGCGAGGTGCCAGTTATCGCGTGTGAGGTAATGCTCGTCGCACATCGATGTGTTTCGTGCGTTCTGCACTGCCACGCCGACGGGTATGATCTCCACCCCATAGTCTTCAGCGAGACGTCTGGCACAGGCGATGTTACCCTCCAGCTCTTTCGGCGTGGAGGTGGCGGTATGTCCCCAGGGCATGGCATAGGCCACACGTAGCCGTGGATTGGGACAACTGTTTCGGATGATGGCCAGTAGTTTGTCGATGTTTCCTTCGAATGTTTCCCATTTGTACGACTTGCTGCTGGTGTGGAGGAAGACCACCACGTCCCATTGCTGTGCGAGGACCTCGCCCAGCGTTCCCTTGTTTTTCATTTCCAGTTTCCCGGCTACACGCGCATAGGTCTTCGTTTCGTTTTTCTCATAGACGTCAATCCACTCCTGCAGTCCACCCCCACCGATGATGGCTTGATAAAAGCCTATCTGCATCAGGTTGAGGTCGGCGGCATTCATCAGTTCGGCGAGATAGGCTGTCCCATCGGTAGCGTAGCTGTTGCCGATAATCAGCACCCTTAGCTCGCTGTCGAGGTTGTGGTGCTCGCCTGTGATATCGTAGTCGTCGGAGGCATTCGAACAGGCCAAGACAAGGAGGCACACAGCGACAAATAGGAGTCTCTGGCTCAAAAGAGAAAGTTCGCTGAAGAGATTCATGATATGTCTTTTTGGGTGATGTACTCTATGGGGTTAGTTGCATACGAATGACATGTGCGAGGTCTTTGGTGAAAGCCTCCGCACCCCGTTGGTTGAGGTGTTTTCCGTCCTTGAACAGCGAGTCGTTGTGAACGTATTTCGGGTCGTTGGAGAAGTCGATGATGGGGATGCCCCTCTGCTGGCAGATATCCCGGATAGGTTTGAGTTCCTCCGTCTTCATGCCATACCAGATGGGCGAGATGACGAAGAAGAGGCGTGAGCCCCGGGATAGGTCGATGAATTTCTCAACATAGTTCAGTTTAAGCGTATCGACCTCATGGATGTCAAGGAGTCCTCCCCCCTGTTCCCTCACCCTCATTTTGTCGAACTCTCCTTTCTGAGCGAGGTAGCCTTTTGCGGCATCGGGCTTGCGCTCGGCGGGTTTGGCTTTGAACAGCGCCATGGGGTTGTGGTGCAGGTTGGAGTTGTATCGGTAGAGCTGACTGAGCATCTTGTATTTCTCGGTGGTGTCGATGGACAGCGCTACGGAATCGATGCCTTCAAGGTCGTAAAAAGGTTTCAGGGCACCCACAATCTTGGCGTTGTCAGACTTGACGATGTCGAAATCTCTCGACACGTCGAGCACGATGACCTTGGGCTGATGACGTTGTGTCACCATTTTCAGACGTGCGTAGGCGAGTATGATGCCGTAGCCGCTCGCCCCGCAGTTGTAGCATGTCATGCCAAGCGTGTCCTGAAGGATGCGGGGGTCATAGTGGAACTCAGCCCTCGACGAGCCGAAAATGAGCAGGTCCTCATTAGCCTGAAGCCCGATATACTGTTCCTTGCCTATGGCGCCGGCATCGATACGCCCGTACCAGTATCTGAAGAACATCCCCCCGAGCAGGTCGGCCACTACGACGAGGGCGAGGAAAATGAATATCTTGAAGAGGTATTTTCTCATGATGCTCAGAAATTTGCGTAAATGAACTGGTCGGAGCCGAAGACACCGGCGGCGAGAATCATCACCATCAAGGTGACGTAGCAGGTCCACCTGACAGTGAGTCGTGGATTGTCGAGCAGTTTCATCTTCTCGGGGAAGAACTCCTCGATGAAGTCCTTGGTGAACAGCATCACCAAACCGATGAGCATATACCACCAGTTCCAAGTGCCATAGATAGTCATGGGGAGCGAGAAATCGCATATCCGCCTCAGGAGTCCGATGGCATCGCCGAGGGTTGGCATCCGGAAGAACACACGGGTGAAGGTGACGAGGAAGAAAGCGATGACAGTCTTGATGGCTCTTCCCAAAGGTCCATAGCGGCATTTCTGCTGGTCGAGGATACGCTCGGTGGTGATGAAGATGCCATGCATCACACCCCACGTGATGAAGGTCCAGTTGGCCCCATGCCATATACCACTGACGAGGAATGTAAGGAGGATGTTGCGGTAGTTTTTCAGTTTGCTGCAACGGCTGCCACCAAGCGGGAAATAGACATACTCACGGAGCCAGGTGCAGAAGGAAAGATGCCAACGGCGCCAGTAATCGGACACGCTGAAGGCGAAGATAGGACGGCGGAAGTTGACGGTGAGTTCGAAACCAAGGGTCTTTCCCACGCCGATGGCCATCAGCGAGTAGCCGCCGAAGTCGGCATAGATTTGTATGGAATAGAGCAGCATGGCTACGAGGCACGACAGTCCGGTGTAGTTGCCATAACTGTCGAGAACGGTATTGACGAAGATGGCGAGACGGTCGGCGACGACGACCTTCATGAACATACCCCAGAGAATCATCTTCAGTCCCTCGACAGCTTTCCCGTAGTCGAAATAGGGCCTTAGGTTCCTCAACTGCGGGATGATGAGCGAAGCCTTGTTGATGGGCCCCATGAGGAGGGAGGGAAAGAAGGAGATGAAGAGGGCGTAGATGAGGAAATCGTGCTCAGCTTCCACTTTCTTGTGGTAAACATCCCAGATATAGCCCATCGACTGGAAGGTGAAGAAAGAGATGCCGATGGGGATGGCCCAATTGAGTCCGGGCAGCGTGATGGAGTACCCCACCATGGCGAGTGCATCCTCGATGATGGAGTTGATGAAATTGAAATACTTGAAGAAGAGCAGCGGCAACAGGGTGAGGACGATGCCGCACCTCATGGGCAGCGCGGGCCGGCTGCTGCGGCTGATAAGCAATGCAGTGACATACGACACGGCTGTCACATAGAGCAACACGAGTGCGAAGACAGGTTTGAAGCTGATATAGAGCAGATAGCTCGCCACCAACAGATAGCTGTTGCGCCATTTCTGATGTCCTACGGGTATGGCGTAATACAACAGGAAAATGAGTGGGTAGAGCAGCAGGAAATTAAAAGAGTTGTAAATCATGATTACTCAGCAAAAATCCTCTCCTCGCGGCATGGCATGGCGATGAATGCCACACACGAGGAGACCATCGCCTTTTTAGCGATGCAAAGGTAGTGCAAAAATCTGAATAAGCGAGTAAAAAGCGAATAAAATGTAAATTTCGGACTTTTCTCACCTCTTCTCACCAAGATACCTTTCATGCCCCTTCAGCAATTGCCGAAGAGGCATGAAAGGCATCGATGGATGACGAGCACCTAAGTCAGAACTTATAGTCGATGCCGACACCTAAGACATAATTGGTGCGCGAGAAGGTGTCGGAGCCTGGCATGGTGGTCGACATATAGTCGTTATATTTCTTGGTGTAGTCGCTGTAGATTGTCATGAAATAACTCACATTCAAGCGAAGATGCTCATTGATATTCATGGCGCCACCCAGTCCCACACTGTAACTGTCGCAGGCGAATGAGGTATGCGTCTGATAGTTGTCGCTCAGGCCATAGTCGGTGCGCTGACCGCCGGCGCTGACCGTGAACTTGTCGTTGATATCATACTCCACACCCGCCAGCACCTCGTGTGTGCCGTGAGTGAGTTCGTCTTGCCTGTTGTTGGCCATCTTGGCATTCTTGTCATCGAAGAAGTGATACTCCAGCGCACCTCTCAGTTTGTCGGTGAACTCATAGCCCACAGCAACGGAGAGCAGTGACGGCATGTCGTAGCGGGTCTTCTCATCGGGGAGGTAACCCGTGATTTTCGATGCCATGCCACCCAATGCCGTTTGCGACAGAGCAGCCACAGTCTTTTCCGTTCCTAATTGCTCCGCCAAAGCCTTCACGTCGGTGTCTTTTCCCGACATTCCCACGACCAGCGCTTTCGTGTCGTTGGGAATATTAAGTTTGGTGCGGAATTCATAACGGGCGGCAATGGTGAGCGGACCTTTGTGGAAATCAGCGGAGACGATGGGATTGAAGCCCCAGCCACGTTGGTTGCAGTCAAGTTGGAGATTCACCAGATTGCCCAACTGTTCATGGCTGGCCACCACATGACCACGATAATAGCCATCGTAATAGTTGGCCCTGATACCCACAGCAGCCGAGAGGAAATCAGTAATCTTATAGGTGAAATTCAACTGTCCTCCGTAGATGTATTGCTTTCCCTTCATTTCAGAGTCGAGCTTATATTGGCCCGGCAGGAGTCCATTCTTTGCCATCATGGCTGTGATGGGAACACTGAACATAGGTACCCCCTCGTCGTATTCCACAAATCCACCACTGCCGACAATGCCTATCATGGTCGAAACGGCCCAGCGGTCTTTCTTGTAGGAAGCGAACAAGGCAGGAACGATGGGCGCAGAGGCTTTGCCTTCGTATTTTTTGTTGAAATCCGAGCCGAGGAAATTGGGAATCGAAGTCTCAATGTCACGGTTCTGCCAAGGCTTTTGGAAGTTGAGAGACAACTGCCATCCATCATATCCCCATGCCAGTCCTGCGGGATTGCTGTAAGCAGCGTCGATTTGGAATGTAGCACCCCTTGCGAACATCCTGTCGAATGCGATGTGGTAATTCGTGTTGGTCATCAGTCCACCAGCCCATGTAGGAAGCGAGGCGATGATGCCTAACAAGGAAAGGAAAAAAGACTTTTTCATAAACTGATAAATGATATGATTGATGTATAATATACTAAGTTCCCACTTCCACCTCAAGTCCTTCCGTAGCAAGGATGGTGTTGGGGAAGATGCTTCGGGCCTCTTCGAGCAGCACCTGCTCGTCGTCGTACCTGGAACTGTAATGGCCTATCAATAGTTGGCGGACATGGGCGTCGCGTGCCACCGTGGCTGCCTCTGCCGCCGTGCTGTGCGCCCTGGCTTGTGCCAGGTGCTTACATTCCTCGCCGTAGGTGCTCTCATGATAGAGCAGGTCAACGCCCTCCACCATCTCGTGGAGATGCGGCATATAGCATGTGTCGGAACAATAGGCGTAGGAGCGCACGGGGTCGGCAGGCGTGACCAGTTGTTCGTGAGGCACGACCTTCCCCTCTGCGGTCACCCAGTCTCCCCCACCCTTGATGCGGTTGATTTCGCATAGAGGTATTTGGAGGAAGTCGATCATGTCGCGCCTGATGTGGGGTAATGTAGGTTTCTCGCGGAAGAGGTAGCCGCTGCACGGCATACGGTGGTCGAGGGGTATATTGGTCACGGTGACACTCTTGTCCTCGAAGATGGTCTGCTGCCGGGAGCAGTCCACGGCATGAAAGGCGACCTCGTAGCCCAGCCCTCCTCCGTACATGGCCAATTGCATATCCAGCATAGGACGCATGTCGGCTGGTGCGTAAACGTGCAAGGGGGCGATGCGCCCCGACAAGCCAAACGAGCAAATCAGTCCAATCAACCCGAAACAGTGGTCACCATGCAGGTGGGTGATGAAGATGTGGCTCAGTTTAGAGAATCTCACCTTTGCCTTTCTGAGCTGCAACTGTGCGCCCTCGCCACAGTCCACCATGAAAACCTTTCCCCTGACCTCCACGACCTGTGCCGAAGGAAAATGCCTGTTGGTGGGTTTGGCGCTGCCGCAACCGAGCACGTGCACAACGAAAGGTTCCATGCCGTCAAATCTGCCTTTTATATGCAAAAATGCCCCTGTCGTTTTCCAAGTAGAGGGAGTCGGGGCCAAGGCTGACTATATCGAACGTGTCCCGGGAAAGGATGAGCTTGCCATTGAAGATTTTCCATGAGGTGTAAGGATTGGTCTCTGCTGCCACGCTCGACTCCACCACGCCTCCGTCCTTGATTTCGAAGTTCTTGTCAAGACTGGTCCAACGCCCCATCAGCGATGTGATGTTGATGACTTTCTGGGCAGTGTTGTACTCATCGCCCATGATGCCCACGACGGCCATTCTGTCGCCAATGAACTTCCCTCCTTGCACATCGGCATCCTCATCGTCGCCGATGCATTGGAAATCGACGGTATCGCCACTGCTGGTGAGCAGGGTGAAGGAATTCATGGCCGCATCGAGACATTCGCCGTACACAGTGCTGTCGCCTACCTCCTCCCCTGTTTTTTCATTTTTAATTTCAGGTGGAGGCATTACTTTCTCCTTTTTGTCACATCCATTGCATGCCATGAAGAGCATGGTCATCACGACAAGCACGACAGGAAGTAAATTTTTTCTCATTCTGGTGTGAATTATATTGATGTGTTTTGTCCGCCTCCCCGTTCCAAGTCCTTGGCTTCCTCCCACAGTTTATCCATCTCTTCGAGTGTCATATCGGTGAGAGGTTTGCCCTGTCTGATGGAATGCTGCTCCACATAGTTGAACCGGCGGATGAATTTCTTATTGGTCTGCTCGAGGGCGTTATCGGGATTGAGGTGATAGAGCCTTGCGGCATTGATGACGCTGAAGATGAAGTCGCCGAGCTCTTCGGTCGAACGTTGTTTGTCGCCTTTCTCGAGCTCCGCCTCCAATTCACCGAGCTCCTCCCTGACTTTTTTCCACACGTCGGCCCTGTCTTCCCAGTCGAAGCCTACGTTTCTGGCTTTGTCCTGTATCCTGTAGGCCTTGATGACACTTGGAAGCGATGCCGGCACGCCCGACAGCACGGTTTTGTTGCCATCTTTTTCCTTCAGCTTGATTTGCTCCCAGTTCTGAAGCACCTGCTCTGCGGTCTCCGCCTTCTGCTCTCCATAGACATGTGGATGGCGGAAGATGAGTTTGTCGGCCTGCTTGTTGCACACGTCGGCGATGTCGAAGTCACCCTTCTCCTGGCCGATGAGGGCATAGAAGCAGACGTGCATGAGCACGTCGCCGAGCTCCTTGCAGATGTCGTGGCTGTCGTCACGCAACAGCGCGTCGCACAGTTCATAGACTTCCTCTATGGTGTTGGGCCGCAGGCTCTCGTTGGTCTGCTTCCTGTCCCACGGACATTCCTTCCTCAGACGCTGCAGCACATCGAGCAACCTGCCAAAAGCCTCTGTCATTTCTTCTCTTGTATGCATGATATGTCGTATTGATTGTGCAAACTTACACATTTTTCCTCAAACAATCACATTTTTTGAAAAGAAATATGAAATGACGCACCTTATCACACCAAAAATTTTGCAGTAAGATGAAAACTTCATAAATTTGTAGGCCAAAGACAAAAGAGCAAGAAGATGACAATATTCCCAAATGCGAAAATCAACCTTGGTCTCAATGTCGTGTCCCTCCGTCCCGATGGCTACCACGGCATCGAAACCGTGTTCTACCCCATCCCTTTGTGCGACGCGCTGTCGGTTCACAAAATGGACCATGACTTCCCGAGCGACAGCGGCTGCGACCTGAAACTGACGGGTATGCCGATAGAGGGCAGCGAGTCGAACAATCTTGTGGTGCGTGCCTATCAGCTCATCGCATCCGACTTCGTCGTCCCCCGTGTCCATGCCCACCTGTTCAAGGGCATACCCACGCAGGCCGGCTTGGGAGGAGGTTCGAGCGATGCGGCCTCGATGATTAAACTGCTCGACGACCATTTCCACCTCAACATGGGCATTGCGGAGATGGAGCGCTATGCTGCCCGTCTTGGTGCCGACTGTGCCTTCTTCATCACCTCCGAGCCCTCGTATGCCCAGGGCATCGGCGATATCCTGGAGCCTGCCGATGGCAAGTATGGCAACCTGAACGGCTATTATCTTGCACTCGTCAAGCCTCCCGTGCTGGTTTCCACGCGTGATGCCTACGCCCGCATCACCCCCAAGCAGCCCTTGAAGAACTGCCGCGATGTGGTGCGCCAGCCCATCGAGACATGGCGCACCGACCTGACCAATGATTTCGAAGAACCAGTTTTCGCCATGCATCCAGAGATTGGCGAGATTAAATCGGCACTGTATGACATGGGAGCTGTCTTCGCCCTGATGAGTGGCAGCGGAAGTTGCGTCTATGGCATCTTCCGCGAGCGCCCGGAAGGCATTCCTGAGCGTTTCGACGGTTGTTTCACTGCTGTGCTCGACCTATAACACCCTGCAGCCATGGACAATCAGCAAGAACTCTTCCCCGTGGTCGATGAAGACGGCAACGTGACAGGATGCATTGACCGCCGACATGCCCACGATGGCACACGCATACTGCATCCCGTGGTCCATCTCCACCTCTTCGACAGCATGGGGCGGCTTTACCTCCAGCGACGCCCTGAATGGAAAGACATACAGCCGGGGCGATGGGACACTGCCACCGGAGGACATGTGGACTATGGCGAGGAAGTGGACCACGCCCTCCGCCGAGAAGTCAGAGAGGAACTTGGCGTCGAGGGCTTTGAGCCTCGTTTCCTGGGGCGGTACGTCTTCGAGGGAAAGCGTGAGCGCGAACTGGTGTATGTCTTCACCACTGTCTGGGACGGTGCAGTCAACCCCAGCAGCGAGCTCGACGGAGGACGTTTCTTCCAGCGCGATGAAATCCTCCAGCGGATGGGCACCGACTTCTTCACCCCTAATTTCGAGGAAGAATACATGAAATTTTTCGGCAAAACATAAAAAATGGCACAGACTTTGCATGAATGGGGTAATCGACAATAGGAGATTGATTAGAAATAAAAGTTGAGAATTACAATTAATTAAGGTAGAAAGAATAATGAAGACCAACCCGTTTTCGCCCAAGATGTCGGAGATTCTGTCATTCAGCCGTGAGGAGGCCACGCGTCTGTCGAGCAAATGCGTGCGCCCCGAGCACCTGTTGATGGGGCTCCTTCGCGACAGGTCGGGCTCCGTGTATCATCTGTTTGAGAGCTATGCACTCGACACCCAGCTCATCAAGCGTGAGTTGGAGCGCAGGGTGGCACAGGAATCGACAGACGCCATCAACCCTCGTGACCTGCTTCTCGACCCTCAGGCCAGCAACATCCTGAAGTTGGCCGTGCTTGAGGCCCGCATGCAGCACACACCGACCGTCGATGCGCACCACCTGCTCTTGGCCATCCTTCATGACAAAGTTGACAATGGCGCGAAATTAGTATTAGAAAGTTTTTCACTCAATTACGACGACGCATTGAAATTTTTCCAGCAGAAAGCCCCTCGTCCACAGGATGGCATCGGCCTGCCCGATGACATGGAGGACGACGACCTCGACATGGGTGGCAGCGACATGGGGCAGCAAAGCACCACCGCCCAGACCCGAAAGACAGCGAGCAAGACTCCTGTCCTCGACAATTTCTCCACCGACCTGACACTCGCCGCCTTCGAGAGCAAGCTCGACCCGGTGGTGGGACGTGAGCGCGAGATGCAGCGTGTGATGGAAATCCTCTGCCGCCGCAAGAAGAACAACCCCATCCTTATCGGCGAGCCCGGCGTGGGCAAGAGCGCCATCGTGGAAGGCCTCGCCCAACTCATAGTGAAGCGCCGCACTTCGCCCGTACTCTTCAACAAGCGCCTGGTGAGCCTCGACCTCACCTCCGTGGTGGCAGGAACGAAATACCGCGGACAATTTGAGGAGCGCATCAAGGCACTCATCCGTGAACTGGAGTCAAACCCCGACATCATCGTCTTCATCGACGAGGTGCACACCATCATTGGTGCCGGCTCAACACCGGGGTCGATGGATGCCGCCAACATCCTCAAACCCGCCCTGGCGCGAGGCACCATACAGTGCATCGGAGCCACCACACTCGACGAATACCGCAACAGCATAGAGAAGGACGGAGCCCTCGAGCGCCGTTTCCAGAAAGTGATGGTTGAACCGACAACGAGCGAGGAGACCCTGCAGATACTTGAAAACATCAAGGACCGCTACGAGGCACACCACCATGTGGAGTACACCCATGAGGCGCTTGTCAGTTGCGTGAAACTCACCGGCCGCTATGTGACCGACCGCTCGTTCCCCGACAAGGCCATCGACGCCCTCGACGAGGTGGGCTCGCGTATGCATCTTGCTCATGCTCACATCCCTCCCGAGATTGTTGCCAAAGAGCACGAAATAGAAGAGGTGAAGAAGAAAAAGAAGGAAGCCGTTGAGAATCAGAACTTCGAACTCGCCGCCAGTTTCCGCGACCAGCAGGCGATGCTTGAAGAGCAGTTGAAGCGCATGAACGATGCCTGGAACAATGGCGATGATGGACAGCGCGAGACGGTGACCGAGCGTGAGGTGGCCGACGTGGTGTCGATGATGACCGGCGTTCCCGTGCAGCGCATGGCCGAGGCCGAGGGTGCCCGCCTGCGCATGATGGGCGATGAGCTGAAGAAGTCGGTCGTCGCGCAGGATGCCGCCATCGAGAAGATGGTGAAAGCCATACAGCGCAACCGCGTAGGCCTCAAAGACCCCAACCACCCCATCGGCGTGTTCCTCTTCCTTGGACCCACCGGCGTAGGTAAGACCTATCTGGCCAAGAAGCTGGCCGAGCAGATGTTCGGCAGCGCCGACGACCTCATCCGCATCGACATGAGCGAGTTCACGGAGAGTTTCAACGTCTCCCGCCTTGTGGGTGCACCTCCGGGATACGTGGGCTATGAGGAGGGCGGCCAACTGACAGAGAAAGTGCGCCGCCACCCCTACTCCATCGTCCTCCTCGACGAGATAGAGAAAGCACACAGCAATGTGTTCAACCTTCTGCTCCAGGTGCTCGACGAAGGGCGTCTGACGGATGGCAACGGCCGACTGGTGGACTTCCGCAACACGGTCATCATCATGACCTCCAATGCCGGTACGCGCCAGCTGAAGGAGTTCGGACGGGGCGTGGGCTTCAATGCCACAGGCACCCTGGGCCTCAGCCTCAACGAGAGCGACAAGGAGCACGCACGTGCCATCATCCAGAAGAGCCTCAGCCGCCAGTTCGCCCCGGAGTTCCTCAACCGTCTCGACGAAATCATCACCTTCGACCAGCTCGACCTGCAGTCCATCAAGAAAATCATCGACATCGAACTTGGAGCACTGAAGAAGCGTGTGGAGGCTCTTGGGTACCATATTGAGCTCACCGAGGAGGCCAAGGAGTTTGTCGCCATCAAGGGCTACGACGTACAGTTCGGCGCCCGTCCACTGAAGCGCGCCATCCAGAACTACATCGAGGACGGTCTCTGCGAGCGCATCCTCAGCGGAGAGGCTAAGCCGGGCGAAACCATCAGGATTTCCAAAGTCCCTGATGAAGAAAAGTTGAACTTCGACAACTGACCGCCATGGATATCAACACCGAATTCATCCTGAGAATGTTTGCCGCTGCCGTGCTTGGCGGTGTGATAGGCCTTGAGCGCGGCTACAGGGCCAAGGAAGCAGGGTTCCGCACCCACTTTCTTGTCGCTCTCGGCAGTGCCATCTTCATGATTTTGTCGCAGCATGGTTTCAGCGAGGTGCTCGCATGGTCGAAAGAAGCAGGCTACTACGTGCGCCTCGACCCGTCGCGCATTGCTGCCCAGGTGGTGAGCGGCATCGGTTTCATCGGCGCCGGCACCATCATCTTCCAGCGCCATGTGGTTCGCGGACTGACCACCGCCGCCGGACTGTGGGTGACCTCAGCCATTGGCATGACCTGTGGAGCGGGCATGTATATCCTGGCAGGAGCTGCCACCGTGCTGGTGCTCCTGTGTCTGGAGACGCTCAACTATATCCTGAAGCGCTTCGGCACACGCAACGTCAGCATCACATTCTCCTCGCCCAGCACCGACAATGTGCGCGAAACACTCGCACGCATGCGCTCCGACGGCATGACCATCGACTCCTACAACATGCGCGAGAAAGAGGGTCCGCAGGGACATACCTATAACGTGACTGTGGAGGTGAACGTCAAGCGCGACCGCTATGAGTCACGGGTCCTCGGCATCCTCGACGAGCTCGATGGCGTGCGAATTGAGAGCATAGAATAGAGTTGTTCATCATACAATCAAGGGGACAGGTTTTTGATGTGAATCATATCATTCAATCAAAAACCTGTCCCCTTGATTGATGTCCCTTTGATTGAAGGTGTGTTCTATTAATCTATAAAATCCCAGTTTAATACGTAATATAATCATGCAGCTTGGCACTTT
>CAMHEL010000077.1 GCA_946184125.1 uncultured Prevotellaceae bacterium | reverse complement strand
TTAAACAAGAGGGCATGAAACGTTCACGAATTTTCTTATGAATGATTGTCTCTGCCGAATGATTGTCTCTGCCTTGGCAAAGACCTATTCGTTTTTACTCCAAGGCATCGTTCAGGTGGTCCCAATGGGTTTGAATCCAATAAGTCTCTTCATCCTCCCATTCATCGGTATTGAATCCTACTGCCAACGTCTCGATGGTGTGTTTATCCTTCGAGGCTGCCAACATCAGTTCTTCCTGCATGCAGGATGTTTGCACTTCTATGAGTGGCTTTATATAGGTCTTTCCCATCGTTCTATCTGATGATGATGATTTGTCCTTTTTCATTCTTCTTCCACACAGTACCCTTGCCATTGACCACGCGTCCCAGCACGTCGTAAGCTTGTCCGCTTGGCTGCGGTGCTGGTGCGACATCGTCGACGGAAGTGGCTTCATCATCAAAGATGGCGAAGCCGCGCGCACCGGCAGGGAAATCAGCGATGTAGGCACGGTTGGCAGGAATCGTGGTGCCTGTATAGAGCCAGAAGCCTATCTTGCCATCCTCGAGAGAATGCCCAAGTGTCATCACGCTGTTGGCGTCAACATCCCTCTGCTCCAGGGTTCCCTCGAAAATGTTGCCTGCCGTGCCCACGTTTCCTTCATCAACCCGCGACAGCCACTCATAGCTGTCCATCCCCTAACTCTGCAGCAACACAGGTGTGTTGGCACCCAAAATGTTTCCTTCTGCCTTCTTCATCTTGAGTTGTCCGTTGCCCTTCCCTACGACGTTCCATACGGTAACTCCCTCGGGCACCGGAAACGACGGGCTCGCCTATCTTACTGTCTATAACATCGACCACAGTCCCACTGAGCTATTCTTCGAGTTCTAAGATGCCTCGACAGGCTACATCCACAAACTGTTGCCAATAGTAGCAGAAGGCGTTGGTTTGGTATTCAAATACGATACTGTCATAGGCAGCACCACCGAACCACAACTGTTCTTCGCCAACAACCATTTTGTGCAGACCATTCAGCTGCAAAAAGGTTGGAACTGGGTATCGTTCAATGTTGCTCCCAGTGAAATGAAGATCAAGGACCTGCTCAACAACGCCACCAAATGGGAGGTGGGCGACGGAGTGGAAATCGACAAGGCTGACGGAAGCCAGTACCTCATTACCTACAAGGCCGTCGTACCCGACTTCACAAAACCAACGGTGGTGGATTATCTCTGGGACTGCGGCGACAGCATCATCAATTTCGACCCGCACCTCATGTACCGCTTCTTCTCGAACAGCGACAAGCAGGCATACGTGGAAGGTTATTATTGTCCTGAGGATATCACCGTACACAAAGGTTGGAACCGGCTTGGCTACATTTCCAGCCTGAAACTGCCCATAGGCAATGCCATGTCGCTCTACGCCGAGATGGGCTCCAACGGCGACATCATCAAGAGCCAGAGCGAGTTTGCCGTTCTCTCTGTCGATGCCTACGGCAACAAGCAGTGGAAGGGTACGCTCAAAGGTGGGTTCTATTAATTATGTCGAGGCGATTTTCGACTTTTAGTCGAGGGCAAAGTGTAAGCTGAAGAGGGAGTGTAGCGGGCTACACGACCGATGAGGCTTGACACCTTGCACCGAATAAAAGCGAAAAGCGACCGAAATGTAATGTATAGAAATGCCACCTCAAAAATTCAGAATTAATAGAACACACCTCAAGTACATGCGCGTCGGAGAAGGATATATGCTCAAACGCAACGACGACAGCGAAGTCACCTTCAACTATCCCTCCTATACGTCGAACACACGCTATGGAGGTGAGGCCTACGCCAGGAGGGAAGAGCCGGCATTCAGGAACAGCAGCGGTATAAGCATGACTGTCGTAGCGACGGCAGAGGGAGTGGATGCTGAACCGGGCGACCGACTTACGGTCTATCAGGGCGAAGAGGTCAGAGGCATTGCTGTAGCCGACGAGCAAGGGGTGTTCTATCTGAATGTGGGAGCACATGAGCCCAACGAAGCCGATGACAACCTTGAAACCAACGAGGCGCTCACCTTCACCCTGGAGCGCGACGAGGAAGTCATCGCCGTGACCACACGCAGCCAGATGCGCTTCGTTCCGAATGCAGCACACGGCACACCCTACGAACCTGCCACCATCAACTTCACCAAGGACGACACCTTCGATTCCAACGGTTGGTACACGCTGAATGGCATCAAACTGAACAAGAAGCCGCATAAGCGGGGTGTGTATATCCACAATAACGAAAAAGTCATTATCAAATAATCAACAAGTAATGAAAAAAAACATCTTTTATATCTTGTTGCTCACAGCCCTCACCCTCGGGGTGGGGAGCTGTGGCGACGATGATGAGCCGAAAGACTCGAAAGACCCACAAAACCCGCCAATTGAAACGCCTGCTTATTTAAATCCGGGAACCGATGTACGCCCCACAAATTGGATAGCACCTGATGCCGCGCTCTACGAATTCAGAATGACGGTGCAGGTGGAGCTGGGCGATACACTGGCTGCCTATCAGAGCCAGCAGGACTTGATGGCCGCCACCATCAACGGAGAAGTGAGGGCCGTGTCAACTCCACACGAGACGGGAGGCATCATCTACTACCCTCTCTTCATCTTTGACAGCACCACGGGCGCTAAAGTCAGTCTGCACTACTACTGCGACAAGCTCCACCGCAACTACACCATCACTCACTGGGCTGACTTCACCCCATCTGCCGCACCAACAGGCAACAGCGGCTTCTACCGTCCGTGTTTCACAACTGAATACAAGAAATGAAAAAATTACTTATTTCCATCCTCGCCCTGACTGTCGGAATGACGGCTAAAGGTGTAACGTCTGGCATTTGGACAGATTACAAAGCTGAGTTCTTCTCTGTTATCAATACGGAAGCAAAGACGATAACCATTCATAGTGCTCCCGAATTAGCACTGTTGGCTTACAGCATTTACTATAATATCGGCTACAGGGATTACACCGTCACGCTGGGTGAGGACATCGACTTGGCGGAACATTTTTGGATCCCCATTGGTGTTCCGCAAGATGGATTTGACTTTATAGGTGTTTTCGACGGACAAGGACACACCATATCAAATCTTAATGTCTTTGTGAAACAACTGAAAGACAATGCAAACGACCCTGGGACCGATGTGACACCCAATAATAATGCCGCTGGACTCTTCGGAAAGATTGGCGTTGGTGGCACAGTGAAGGATGTCTTTGTCAGCGGCCCCTTTATCGGGATAAAAAACCCTTCTGCCAGTTGCTCTATGGGTGGCATAACAGGCGTTAACGCAGGCACCATTGTGGGATGCGGAAACGCTACTATGGTTACGGGAAACTATGATTATGCCTTTGTGGGCGGCATCGCTGGCACCAACACCGGCACGATCCAGAACTGCTATAACCTGGGGGAGGTTTACACCTCAAAAATCAATAATTTGATTGGAGGCATCGTGGGCAATAATTCGGGAACAGTGAGCAACTGTTTTACCAATAGCGACATCACCACCAGCGGCGGTACGAATTTGGAAACGGTCCAACCTTACCCCATTGTTGGCAACAATGGCGGCACCGTCGCAGCATCCTTCTATATGAACGGAACAGCATACGATGTTCCGGAAAGCAACAAGACGGTTATCGCACTCGCCAATAATTCGTCAAACAGCACCACCATTGGCAACAACCTGGGTAGCGGCAAGAACATCCTCTTACAAGACCGCACGCTTTATGCCGACGGCGACTGGAACACCATCTGCCTGCCGTTCGACATTCCCGCTGGAGCCACAGGTTACTCGCCCATCGCAGGGGCAACGGTGATGACGCTGGAGAACTCTTCCTTCTCTGCAAGGACAGGGACACTGACACTCAACTTCACTAATGCCACCAGTATCGTGGCTGGAAAACCCTACATCGTGAAATGGGACACACCTATTGTAGGCGACCTGCCCAACCCTGTCTTCATGAATGTAACGGTGAGCAACAGCACATCCGACATCGAGACTTCATACACCAATTTCGTTGGCTGTTTCTCGCCAGTCAGCATTGCAGGAGATGAAGGAGACAAAACCAAACTCTACTTGGGATCAGAGAATACACTCTATTACCCCAGCAGTTCTATGACCATCAATTCCTGCCGTGCCTACTTCGAACTGGAGGGCATTATAGCAGGCGATAAGGCGGGATATGCCCATGCCTTCGTTCTGAACTTCAGCAATGACGACCAGACGGCTGGAATCATCAACGTAGAGAATAACTCACAATTCTCAACGTTCAACTCCCAAATCCAAGACAACTGGTTCACCCTCGACGGCCGACGACTTAGTGGAAAACCGACGCAACGAGGCTTATACATCAATAACGGCAAAAAAGTAGTTAGACGCTAGACTTTAGAAGTTAGACTTTAGACGTTAGACTTTAGACGCTAGACTTTAGACGTTAGACTTTAGACGTTAGACTTTAGACGCTAGGCTTTAGACGTTAGACGTTAGACTTTAGACGTTAGACTTTAGACGTTAGTCCATCAAGGGGACAGGTTTTTGATTGTATTTCCAATTCACATCAAGCGACCTGTCCCCTTGATTGCTATCCCCTTGATTGCTGCTTACACTTCCGACGACTTTAGACGGTAGGCGGTAGACGGTAGACCGTGTGCCCGCAAAGCATATGTCTAAACTCCCAAACTCCTAAACTCCTAAACTCCCTCAAACAGGAAGGGGCCTGCGCCATCGCAGCCCTGCAACACAAACCTCAATCCTCAAATCTCAAATCTCAAACCTCTCAAAAATTTTGTTTTTTCATCACTTTTTCGTATTTTTGCAAAAATTATCACTCGCTGTGGCACTGAAAGTCCTGAGGCCGTGTGCCAGAGGCGACTGTCACGCCAAAGCATAACATCCTTTACTCCAATGAAAATCACAAAAATTCTATTGACCATCGGTTTGGTATCAATGCTGATGCCACTGAATGCAAAAACCCCTGACCACATGGGAACCAATGACACCAACCCCCTGACGCAGCCGAGCACCCTGCCCTTTGGCGCTCCAGACTTCACAAAAATCAAACCCTCCGACTACCTCCCTGCCATCGAAACCGCCATCGCACAGCAGCGTGAGGAAATCGACCGCATCGTCAACAACAAGAAGAAAGCCACTTTCGACAACACCATTCTCGCCTATGAGAAAAGCGGCGTGATGCTCGATAAGGTGACAAGCATCTTCTTCGGCCTCGTCAGTGCCGACAAGACACCCGAGATAGCCGAAACAGAGAAAAAGGTCATGCCCATGCTCACCGAGCTCGAGAACGACATCACCTTCAACAAAGCCCTCTTCGAACGCATCAAATATGTCTACGACCACCAGTACAAGTCGCTCAAGGGAGAGGACAAGAAACTCCTTGAGGAACTATACAAGCAGTTCGTGCGCTCTGGAGCCCTCCTGCCCGACGACAAGATGGCGAGGATGAAGGAAATCAACCTACGCATCGCCGACCTGCAGCAGCAGTGGGGCGACCTACTCCCCAGTGCCACCAACAACTCGGTGGTGTGGGTGAACAGCAAGGAGGAACTGGCAGGACTGAGCGATGCCGACATCGCACAATGCAAGAAAGACGCCGAGAGCAGAGGTGGAAAGACTCCCTACTGCATCGTCATCATCAACACCACCCAGCAGCCCATTCTCGCCAGCCTCGACAACCGCAACCTCCGAAAGAGGGTCTATGAGGCCTCCATACACCGCGCTGACGGCACAAGGTCGTTCAACACCTTCCCCATCGTGGTGGAAATTGCCAAACTAAGGGCTGAGAAAGCACAGCTCATGGGGCATTCCAACTACGCCTCCTTCTCGCTCGAGAAAACCATGGCCAAAACGCCGGAGCAAGTCTACAGCTTCCTCCGACAGCTCATCAGCGAATACACGCCCAAGGCACAGGCCGAGACGAAAGCCATCGAGGACTATGCCCGAAAGACCATGGGCCCGAACTTCCAGCTGCAGCCCTACGACAGGTTCTATTTCTCAGCGAAGATGAAAAAAGAGGCTTTCAACTTCTCGGAAGACGATGTGAAACCCTATTTCAACATCGACAGCGTGCTGGTCAACGGCGTGTTCTATGCCGCCAACCGTGTCTACGGACTGCAGTTCAAGCAGAGGAAAGACATCCCCGTCTATCACCCCGACATGAAGGTGTGGGAGGTGTGCGACCGCGACGGCAAGACGCTCGCCATCTTCTACAACGACTATTTCCGCCGACCCACCAAGCGGGGAGGAGCATGGATGAGCAGCTTCGCCAAGCAAAGCGGGCTCCGACAGCAAATACCTCTCATCTACAACGTGTGCAACAACGCCAAGGCGCCCGAGGGGCAGCCATCGCTCATCTCATGGGACGAGGTGACCACACTGTTCCATGAATTCGGCCACGCCCTACACGGCATCCTGTCGAACTGCACGTACAACACTCTCAGCGGCACAGCCGTGGCACGCGACTTCGTCGAGATGCCCTCGCAGTTCAACGAGTTCTTCGCCTCCGTGCCCGAGATTTTCGACCACTACGCCAAGCACACCGTCACCGGACAGCCCATGCCCGCCGCCCTGAAGGAGAAGATGCTCAGCTCCATCAACTTCCATTCCGCCTACGCACTGGGCGAGAACCTCGCCGCCACCTGCCTCGACCTCGCCTGGCACACGCTGCCCATCGACGCCATCCCCAATGCCGAGGAGGCGCCCGCCTTCGAAGCCAAGGCCCTGAGCGACATCCGTCTGCTCGACAGCCAGATACCACCACGCTACTCCACCTCCTATTTCAACCATGTGTGGGGTGGCGGATATGCCGCCGGCTACTACAGCTACCTCTGGACCGAGGTCCTCGCCGACAACATAGCCGACTATTTCAAGGCTCACGGGCCACTGAAACCGGAAGTAGGACAAGCTCTGCGCGACAAAATCCTCAGCCGGGGCAACACCAAGGACCTCATGGAGATGTTCACCGACTTCACAGGGATGAAAGCACCCGACACCTCGTCGCTCCTCAAAGCCAGAGGACTTTGACAGCAAAAATATCGTCGAAAAATGTAAGTTTTCCAGTCTATGGACACTCTACATAATACGACACCTTATTTTAAACTGATATGACTAACTACACACAACACGCCAAGCCCAGTCTCAAAGGCAAAGCGCTGCCGCGCTTCTTCTGGGACAATATCGACATGGGGAAAACTCTTTTCAAAAGACTATCCTTCCTCAGCATCAAGTTCGACCAAATCATCAAAGACCTGTCGGCAAATGCCGCCATAGCCAATGGGGCTGGGGCTAAGGTCAACCGCATCAACTGGATCCTGCAGAACAATGCCAACGGCTACCCTGGCATAGAGACACAGCGCGACATCCTCAGCGCAAGACGATATATCGCCAATTTCAGTTCCCTCAACTTTGAGGCGTCGAAGCAAAACCGCTTTGTCTCCACCAATGAGCTTGAGACCCATGGCTTCACTGATGCTTCCTTCATCACCGCACTGCGGCAAGTGTCAACCTTCATCGCATGGGCATACAACCTCGAAATCCCCGACAGGATAAAGCAGATCATTGAAAGCATTCACGATGACCCCAAGGAGATACCCGCCGACGAGAGAATAGTGACGGAGGATGACCTGGCCAACAACAGGTCATACCGATTCCCCTTCATCATCATCATCGACAACAGCCTCTCCATGGGCGAGGGCAACACCCTCGAACGGCTGCAGCAAGGGCTCACCAACCTCTTCCACGAAATCAGCAAGAGCGCAGAACTCAGCAGGAAGATGGAACTCTTCGTCGCCACCTGTGGTGGAGAGGCAAAGGAAATTGTCGGATTCGCCATGATCGACAGACAGGAACAGCAGCTCGACAGCTTGCTGCTACGTCCCTTCGGAGCCTGCAAGATGGCAGACACCATTCAGATGGCGCTCGACAAACTCAAGGAGCGACTCGATACGCTGCGCAAACCCTCCTACGACATCTCATTCTATGAGCCATGGATGCTCATCCTTTCCGACGGGAAATTCAAAGGCGACATGCCGGCTGCCATTCAGCGCATAAAGACCGACTTCCCCATGCTGCAAGTCTATGCCCGGGGCATCAGCCCGGCGGCAAGAATGGAAGCCCTCAAAACCATCGACAGCAAAGCCACCATCCTCGGCAACATGGAGGGATTCTTCAAAGACGTCTTCAACAGCCTCGAGAAGTTAAGATACTCCGACCCAGGAGGAGAGCGCGTACACCTCGTCCAAGAACAAAGCTTCACCGACAATAAATAAGGTGGGGTGAGTAGGTTACAAAATCATTAGAACACTTATTACAGAATCATTAGAACACTTTTAGATAATCCTTCCGATCATGAGATGGAACATCGTCTGTGCCACCATGGCTGGCACCAATCATCAGAGCAATGGCATCAACTGCCAGGACCAAGTCTTCCAGTTGCCCGTCAAAGACAAATACATCTGCATCACCATGGCCGACGGCGCCGGGTCGATGAAGAATGCCAGCCATGGGTCCGACCTTGCCGTGAAAGAGGCTAAGAACATCCTCGAGAAAACGGGGCAAGACATCTTCTCAATGACCGAACAGCAAATCAGCGAACTCCTCCTCGGCCATCTCACGATAAAAATACAAGAGGCGTGCCAACAGCTCAACTGCCGCAAAAACGACCTGGCTTCCACACTTCTCTTCTTCGTCTGCAACGGCGAGAAATTTGTGGCGGGAAACATCGGCGACGGACTGGTGGGATGCATCGCCAGCAACGAGGAAGAAGAAATCATCCTCGACCAGGAACGGGGGCGATTCATCAACTACAGTTTCTTCATCACCGACAACGACTGCCAGCAGCACATGCGCATTGCCATAGGCGACTACGACCCCACAAAAGTCTATTTCCTGCTGACCGACGGCTCCTGCGACTGCCTCTACGAGACCAGCAACCATACCTACGCCAACGCACTGCACATCTTCGCCCAGTGGATGCGCAAATACCCCTTCTACAGCGTCAAGAAAGCACTCCACCAGACCATGCGCAAAGTCTTCCCAAAACGCACCGACGACGACTGCGCCATCGCACTAATCACCACACAGGAACTTGCGATGATGGGATGATTTCATTTTTTGTTGTAGTATAAAAATTCAGGAGTCTGAGAGTTGAGACAAATCAAAGGGCGAAACCCTAAGAACTATTGTCTAAACTCCTGGAGTGTAAAAATTCAGGAGTCTGGGAGTTAAGACAAAACAAAGGGCGAAACCCTAAGAACTATTGTCTAAACTCCCAAACTCCTAAACTCCTAAACTCCCAAATTAACCCTCCTTACTCTTCGGGGCTGAAGTCTTCTTTTCCTACGCCGCAGAGTGGGCATACCCAGTCGTCGGGCAATTCCTCAAAGGGGGTTCCGGGCTCAATCCCGTTGTCGGGATCGCCTTCTGCGGGATTGTATACATATCCGCAGGTGTCGCATACGAAATTCTTCATAATGTCTTGGATTTGATTAAATGGTTTACTATATAAATAATTGTTGGTAAAAGTCTGGCAAAATCACAGATTACGGTCGCTTCACCTTATGGTTGAGCACCAGTTCCACCTTTTCCACCACCATTTCGGGTGTGATGGACGCGAAGCACGCCAGGTCGCCACGGTAGCAGGGTTTGTTGCCATAGATGCTGCATGGCCGGCACGGCAGCGGCGCCTGCACCACCGTCTCCTCGCTCTGCCGCCATCCCATGAACCCGGCGTAGGGATGTGTCGCCCCCCACACGCTCACCACCGGCACATCGACCACCGATGCCAAGTGCATATTGGCGCTGTCCATCGACAGCATCACGTCGAGATGGCTCATCACCACCAGTTCCTCCCCCAGTCCGTGGGCCACGTCAGAAAGCACCACGCAGCGGTCATACTTCTTCTGCCACTCACTGAAATACTGGCGCTCCATCGGCCCGGCACCACAGAGGAAGAGAATGGCATTGGGATGCTTCGCTACCAGCAGTTCCACCACCCGCTCCATGCGCTCCACCGGATAAACCTTCCCGTTGTGGGCGGCGAAAGGAGCGATGCCTATCCACTGTCGGAAACTCTTCTTCTCGCGCAGCGAGGGCTCGCCCAGTTGTCGGAGGTTGCCCCCCGATGGTGGGAAGATGGAGCAGAAACTGAGGTTCACGGGATAACCCAGCCGGGCCAGCACATCGGCATAGTTCTGAAACGACGTGGGCTGCTGCACCAGTTGCTTGCCTTTACGGGCCTCCAGCTTGCGCTTCCCCATACGGTGCTTGTCGATATGAGCCACACGGAAACGGTCGATGAAGAAGCGCATACGGAGATATTTCGACCGCAGCACGTCATGCATGTCGGCCACGGCGGTGAAGTGCTTCGCTTTCAGCCGGCGGTACAGGCGATTCAGGGCATGAACACCCAGCAGCCCTTGCTCTTTCTTCAGTTCGGCATCCATGAAACCCACGTTCGGAGCCAGGTTGCTGAAGAGCGGCCGCACGTGGGAGCGGCTGAGCACCGTCACACGCAGGTGAGGATACTGCATGGCAAGAGAATAGACGACGGGGACAAGCATGGCCACATCGCCCAATGACGAGAAGCGGATGATGAGTAGGTGCTCACTCTTCATACCACAGTATGTATGCTGCCTCAACTGCCACCCTTGCGGTAGAGCACGGGATTGGTCGAGGGGTCGTTGTACATCTTCATCTGCCGGTAGGTCTTCATGTATTTCCTTCCGGCAGCGATATCTTCGAGCAACTGGTCGATGGCTGTCGACAGGTCGCGCTGCTGCTCGAGCAGCACGTCCAGCCGCTGCCGGCACCGCTCATGGTGAGCCACGTCGGCATCGTGCCTCTCCACCTGTTCACGCATGTGGTAGATTTTCAGAGCCAGTATCGACAGCCGGTCGATGGCCCATGCCGGGCTTTCGGTGTTGATGCGTGCATCGGGGAGCACCTGCACGTCGCTGAACTGATGGAGGTAATAGTCGTCGATTTGCTCCACCAAGTCCGTACGGTCCTGGTTGCTTCGGTCGATGCGCCTCTTGAGCTGCAGTGCCTCCAGCGGGTCGATATGTGGGTCGCGAATCAAGTCCTCCAAATGCCACTGCACCGTGTCAATCCAGCACTTCAGGTAAAGACGGTTTTGAAGAGTGTCGCGGTCGTATGGATTGCTGATGGGGGTATCAACGTTATCTGTCACATGATAGTCGGCTATCGCTTTGTCGAATACCTGACGGTAATCTTCCGTGTTTGTCATACGCATGTCTAAAAATAATGTGTTCTGTCATTGAGGCGTAAGTAAAGCCTCACGGGCATACATTCGCCATTGCAAATATAAGCATTATAGTCTGAAAGTGCAAAGGAATCCCTTATTTTTTTATTTTCAACCCTATTTTTTGCACATTTTGCATTAAAGTGTGCATATTCAAATGCTTTTTTCCAAAAAATATTTGCACACATGAATAAAAATTATTTCCTTTGCACCCGGATTTCAAAAAAAGTGTATTAATTAAACATTTATTAAAAGCCAAAGAATTATGTCAGAAATCGAAAAACAAGTTAGGGACATCATAGTTGAGAAACTTTGTGTTAGCGAGGATGAGGTAAAGCTCGAGTCGAAGTTCCAGAGCGACCTCGGTGCTGATTCACTCGACACCGTAGAATTGATCATGGCCTTCGAGGAGAAGTTCGAAGTCTCCATCCCCGATGCCGCCTCCGAGAAAATCACCACCGTGGGCGACGCCGTGCAGTATATCATCGACAACAAGAAGGATTAACAGTCTATCTCGGTCGAAGGCCAAGAGCGACATGTTACATAAAATGAGGTTTCATACCTTCATTTTCTGATTTATGGTTTACATGCCCACCGTGCGCTCATGCGCCGTGGATGTAAACCATAAATCATATTTCAATTAAACCTGCCACCGCACGTCGCGACATGACTGTGCGGCACTGTGCAGCGAACAACAAAAATCATTTAGACGAGATGGAATTAAAAAGAGTAGTAGTGACAGGCTTAGGGGCAGTCACTCCTGTGGGCAACTCCCCCGAGGAAACCTGGAACAACCTGATTGCCGGAGTGAGCGGAGCCGACGAGATAAAGAATTTCGACAGCACTAAATTCAAGACACACTTCGCCTGCGAGGTGAAGAACCTCGACACATTGGCCATCATCGGCAAGGAGGCAAGGCGTATGGACCGGTACTCACAATTGGCCATGATTGCGGCCATGCAAGCTGTCGACGACAGTGGCATGGACCTCGAGAAGGTCGACAAAAACCGCATCGGTGTCATTTATGGAGTAGGTATCGGAGGACTCAACTCCTTCGAGAGCGAAGTGAAGCATTTCGCACTACATGAGGAGGAGGGACCCAAGTTCAATCCTTTCTTCATCCCAAAGATGATTGCCGACATCGCAGCAGGCATGATATCCATCCGTTTCGGCTTCCATGGCCCCAACTACACCACTACATCGGCATGCGCCTCGTCGAGCAATGCGCTCGCCGATGCCTTCAACCTCATCAGGCTGGGCAAAGCCAATGCCATCCTCGCCGGTGGAGCCGAGGCGGCCATCTGTGCCAGCGGCGTGGGAGGCTTCAACGCCATGAAAGCCCTCTCCACACGCAACGATGACCCAAAGGGAGCATCAAGACCCTTCAGTAAGAGCCGCGACGGATTTGTCATGGCAGAGGGAGCAGGATGCCTCATCCTCGAGGAACTCGAGCACGCCAAGGCAAGAGGCGCTAAAATCTATGCCGAGATGGTGGGTGAGGGAATGAGCGCCGACGCATACCACATCACAGCATCGCATCCCGAAGGACTCGGCGCCAAACTCGTCATGCAGAACGCACTCAGCGACGCAGGATTGAAGCCGGAGGACATCGACTACATCAACGTACACGGCACTTCCACACACGTCGGCGACATCTCCGAGGCAAAAGCCATTAAGGAAGTCTTCGGCCAACATGCCTACGAACTCAACATCAGCAGCACCAAGTCGATGACAGGACATCTCCTCGGAGCAGCAGGAGCCGTGGAGGCCATGGTCACACTGCTCGCCGTTCAGCGCGACATCGTGCCGCCTACCATCAACCACGCTGAGGATGACAAGGACGAGGAAATAGACTACAACCTCAACTTCACCTTCAACAAGGCACAGCAGCGCACCGTCAGAGCTGCCATCAGCAATACATTCGGCTTCGGCGGGCACAATGCCTGTGTCGTCTTCAAAAAATATGCTGAATAAACTGATTGACAGGATAAAGCTCCATTTCCGAAAGGACAAGGAGCTTTACCTGTCACTACACGACATCCTGGGCTTCTATCCCAGACAAATAAAATATTACAAACAGGCGCTCATGCACAAAAGCATCATGCGCCGAGAAAAGGGGAAGCCCATCAACAACGAACGCCTGGAATTTCTCGGCGACGCCATCCTCGATGCCGTCGTCGGGCATATTGTGTATGAGCACTTCGATGGAAAAAGAGAAGGATTCCTCACCAACGCAAGAAGCAAAATAGTTCAGAGAGAGACTCTTAACAAACTTGCACGCGAGCTGGGTATCACCAACCTCATCCTATCCTCGGGAAGCTCATCATCGCACAACAGCTACCTCGGAGGCAATGCCTTCGAGGCTCTCGTCGGCGCTATATACCTCGACCAAGGCTATGATGCATGCATGAAATTCATGAGCAAACGCATACTCGGTGAATTCATCAACATCGACAAGATGGCTTACAAGGAGGTCAACTTCAAAAGCAAACTCATCGAGTGGAGCCAGAAAAACCGCGTCGATGTGCAGTTCCGACTCATAGAGCAGAAAAAAGACGAGGGGGGAAGCCCCATGTTCCTCTACCAAGTCGTCATCGAAGGCGTGGAGGGAAGCAAAGGAAAAGGATACTCCAAGAAGGAGAGCCAGCAACTGGCATGCAAACTCACCCTCGAGCGGCTCAGGAAGGAGCCACAACTCATCGACGCCATCTTCGCCGCCAAGAGCGAGCGGACAAAAATGGAGGAGGAACCAGTGCAGAACGTCCCCAACACCGAGCAAGACGAGGAAATCGTCATCGCACATGACGACAACAGCGGCAATGAGCAAAAGCCAAAAGGAAGGAAGAACAACACAACAGCAGCGCCGACCACCGACAACGACAGCGACTTTACCGACAGCAACAGCGAAGAGGAAACCGACGAGTTCGACCTGAGCGACATCACCGCCAACCCCACCACTGCATCACGCGAGGAAATCATCGCAGCAGCAGAGGAAGCCGCATACCAATAACAGCAACAACACCCACCTGCATAGAGAGCAAGAAGAGTAGAGAAGAAATAGTATGACCATCACAAAAATCGCAGGAAAAGTCTTTCAAGCTCGCCAAAAAGCCCTTGAACGCCACTACACACAGCCCGAGCTCCTTCAACAAAAGGTGCTGACCAAACTGCTACAACAGGCAAAAGACACGGAATATGGCATCAACCACCACTTCGCAGCAACAAAAAGCTACGAGGACTTCATCCGCCATACCCCACTCAACACCTACGAGGAACTCAAAGCCGACATCGACAGAATGCGACGGGGGGAGAAAAATGTGCTCTGGCCAGGAAAAGTAAGATGGTTTGCCAAGTCGTCGGGAACCACTAACGACAAAAGCAAGTTCATACCCGTCAGCAAGGACGGACTCTCACACATACACTACGCCGGCAGCTTCGACACCGTGGCCCTCTATCTGCGCAACAACCCCAACAGCAGGCTATTCGACGGAAAAGGACTCATACTCGGAGGGTCGCACACTCCCAACTACGACAACAAAAACAGCCTCGTGGGCGACCTCTCAGCCATACTCATCGAGAACATCAACCCCATCGTCAACTTCTTCAGGGTACCCACGAAAAAAACCGCACTGCTCGCCGACTTCGAGGTCAAACGCGACAAGATAGCACACGAGACACTGAACAAGAACATCACCAACCTCTCGGGAGTGCCGTCATGGATGCTCTCCGTACTCACAAGGGCTCTCGAAATATCGGGCAAGAGCAACATTCACGAACTGTGGCCCAACCTTGAGGTCTTCTTCCACGGGGGAGTGGCATTCACACCCTACCGGAAACTGTACGAGCAAATCATCGCCAATCCCGACATGCATTACATGGAAACCTACAATGCAAGCGAGGGATTCTTCGGACTACAGGACGACCCCGACAACAACGCTCTGCTGCTCATGCTCGACTACGGCATCTTCTATGAGTTCATACCCATGGAGGAGTTCGGAAAAGACAACCCCACAACCATCACTCTCGAAGACGTCGAAATCGGGCACAACTACGCCATGGTCATCTCAACCTCATGCGGACTATGGAGATACGTCATCGGCGACACCATCGCATTCACATCAAAAAAACCCTATAAATTCCTCATCACAGGAAGGACAAAACACTTCATCAACGCATTCGGAGAAGAGCTCATCGTCGACAATGCCGAGAAAGGACTGGAATATACCTGCCAGATGACAGGAGCCGAAGTGCTTGAATACACCGCTGCGCCCATCTTCATGGACGGACACGCCAAATGCCGCCACCAGTGGCTCATAGAATTCGCACAAGAGCCCGACAGCATCGAGCAATTCGCAACCATTCTCGACAAAAAACTGCAGGAAATCAACAGCGACTACGAGGCAAAAAGATACAAAGACATCACGCTGCAGCACCTGCAAATCGTCAAAGCCAACCATGACCTCTTCAACCGATGGCTCAAATCAAAAGGAAAACTCGGAGGACAGCACAAAGTGCCACGACTTTCCAACAACCGCAGATTCATTGACGAACTGCTCGAGATGAACAAATGAGAAAACTACTGACTGGTATCATCACCATTCTCGCACTCGCTGGATGCGCACGGATGGGACAACCCGACGGCGGGTGGTTTGACGACACACCACCACGCGTGTTGGCCGAACAGCCACGCGACAAATCTACCAACGTCAGTTCACAACACATCAACATCTTCTTCAACGAGTTCATCAAAATCGACAACCCTTCTGAGAAAGTCGTCATCTCACCACCACAAATCGAACCACCCGACATCAAAGGAGCAGGAAAACGAATCTCCATCAATATCAAGGATTCTCTCTTCGACAACACCACATACACCATCGACTTCTCCGACGCCATCACCGACAACAATGAGGGAAACCCGCTCGGAAACTATACCTACAGCTTCTCTACAGGCGACCACATCGACACCCTTGAGGTGGCAGGATATGTCGTCAATGCAGAGAACATCGAACCCATCAAGGGCATTCTCGTAGGACTCTACAATAACCTCACCGACACTGCCTTCACCACGCAACCCATGCTCCGAGTCTCAAGAACCGACGACCAGGGGCATTTCGTCGTAAAAGGCGTGGCACCAGGCGAATACCGCATCTTCGCACTACAGGATGCCGACGCCAACTATTTCTTCTCGCAGAAAAACGAGATGATTGCATTCAACCACGACATCATCGTACCCACCTGCAAACCCGATGTCAGGCAGGACACCATCTGGGCCGACACGCTGCACATCGCCAGCATCAACCAGGAGGGATACACGCATTTCCTGCCCGACAACATCGTACTCAGGGCCTTCACCGAACAGCAAACCGACCGCTTCCTGCTCAAGACGGAGCGACGCGAGCCCGACCGCTTCACGCTCTTCTTCACCTACGGACACCCTCAGCTGCCTGAAATCAAAGGGCTCAACTACGATGAGACCGACGCCTTCATACTCGAGGCCAGCGAACACCTCGACACCCTCACCTACTGGCTGCGCGACACCACGCTCATCCAGCAGGACACGCTACGCACCGTCCTCTCCTATCTCAGCACCGACACACTCGGCACGCTGCAGCTCAGCACCGACACACTCGACATCCTGGCTAAGACACCCTACGAGAAAAGACTGAAAGACATGCAGAAGGAAAGGGAGAAATGGGAGAAAGAACAGGAAAAGGCCAAAAAGAAAGGCAACAAATATGAAACGGAGATGCCCGTCGCACCACTCGACATCAAACTCAATGTCATAGGCGACATGATGCCCAACAGTTACATCACCCTCGAATCGCCAACGCCCATTGCGCTCATCGACACCACAAAAATTCATCTCACCACTAAAATCGACACCTTAGAGGTGGAAAAACCATACATACTGCAGCAAATCAGCACCACCAACGACACCCTGCTACATGTCAACACCGCCGTCAGGCTATACACCATACGGCCCGACAGCACCGACATGATGTGGACACCAAAAACCAACTACACCCTCGTGCTCGACTCTGCTGCCGTCACCGACATCTACGGAAAAGCATCCGACAACACCAAGAAAGCCATCAACATCAAGTCGGAAGAAGACTACACCACCATCATCTTCCATGTCAGCAAAGTAGACGAAAACCCCTATGTCGGACAACTCGTCAACAGTTCCGACAAACCCGTCAGACAGACTTACTCCGACAATGGCGACCTTGTCTTCACTTTCGTCAAACCAGGCGAGTACTACCTGCGCGTCTTCTCCGATGCCAACGGCAACGGGTTGTGGGACACCGGAGAATATGCCGACGACCGGCAGGCCGAGACCGTCTGGTACTATCCCGAGAAAATAGAGTGCAAAGCCAAATGGACCCTGGAGCGAACTTGGAACCTCATGCGGCTCGACCCCACAAAGCTCAAACCCTCTGCCATCACCAAACAGAAAGGTGAGAAGAAAAGGCAAAGAAAGAACCAAAACATCGAAAGAGCACGAAAACTCGGTATCATCTACACACCCAACATGCGATTCAATTAATATACTGTCAAAATGAAAACCAAACAATTACTGCTCTCAATACTCATGCTGCTGGCCACAATGGCAGCACAGGCACAATGCCCCATAGACAATAAAGCCGTCGCATCGGGAGAATTTCTCTCTTACAACCTCTATTTCAATTGGAAATTCGTATGGGTTAAAGTCGGAACGGCTTCTCTATCCACTGTCAGCACCAAATACAAAGGAAAGGATGCCTTCAGAAGCAGCCTCATCACAAGAGGTAACGGCAAACTCGACAAATTCTTCGTCATGCGCGACACACTGCTCGGATATATTTCGCCCACCATGTCGCCCTTCTATTTCAGAAAAGGTGCCGTTGAAGGCGACCGCTACACCGTCGACGAGGTGTGGTATGAATACCCCAATGGCAAATGCAAAGTGAAACTGCACCGGCAGAAACACGACAAGACGCACCAATGGACCGACAAAACCAGCGAGTACTGCATCTATGACATGCTCAACATCTTCACAAGAGCAAGAAACTTCGACCCCGCGGAATGGAAAAAAGGACACACACTCAAATTCCCCGTGGCCGACGGAAACAGCATCAACAACGGAATACTCACATACCAGGGAAAGGAAAAAGTGGAAGGCGATGACGGAAAAAAATACAACTGCCTAAAACTCACCTATTCGGAGTGGAGCAACAGCAAGCAGAAATACAAAGAGCTCGCCACATTCTTCGTCACCGACGACAACAACCACATCCCGGTACGTATCGACATCACACTCAATTTCGGCAATGCCAAAGCTTTCGTCTCATCGATGAAAGGAGTGAGGAAGAATTGAAAATTCATAATTCATAATTCATAATTCATAATTCATAATTCATAATTCATAATGCATAATGCATAATTGATTTCGGCTGCGCCGATTATAATTCATAATGCATAATTCA
>CAMHEL010000076.1 GCA_946184125.1 uncultured Prevotellaceae bacterium | reverse complement strand
GCTTGATTTTCAATATGCGCTATTAAATGGTGCAAAAAGTGATGAAGTCAGGAAATAAAAGCGAAAAGCGACCGAAATGTTATGTATAGAAATGCCACCTCATAAAAAACAGAATTAATAGAACACACCATAAATCATCAGTTATGAAAATGAAGGTACGTATAAAGCATCTAAAAATAAAAAAATGCTTAGGGAAAGAATTCATCCTTTCTCTTTTAAAGGAAAACAATAAATGTGGCAAATGCGATATGTTATGGTCATGTACTTCTAAAATTCTTCATTTGTCTTTGTTCTTGTTGGAAAAGAAAGAAATCGTTGAAAAAAAATATTTCATCTATACTCATGTTCGGAGAACGTTGTACTATTACCGTAACTAATCTTGTAGAAAAATAAAATACTCAACTTTCTCAAGTTAAAAGGAGTGTAGGAGTGTGGGAGTGTAGACATTACTCTTGCAAGTCATCAGTCTCTATTGGCGGAGTGCAATCTATTCTATTGTCTAAACTCCCAATCTCCTAAACTTTAAAACTCCAAAAAGTTGAGCAAATACGAAACTTAAATAATAAATTATGGCAGATATAAAAGCAGAGTATTTAGCCTGTCCCATCAGGCAAGTGGTGAGTCGCTTTGGCGACAAATGGTCGATGCTGGTGCTCTTCATGCTACACAGGAGCGAGACGGGTGTTCTTCGTTTCAACGAGATCCGCCATCTGATGACGGACTGTTCCCAAAAAATGCTCTCGCAGACGCTGAAACGTTTGGAGCAGAGCCATCTCGTCCATCGTGAGGTGTTCCCCGAGGTCCCTCCCCATGTGGAGTACTCACTGACGGAAACGGGCAACTCGCTCATGCCGGCCATCATGGCACTTGTTGAGTGGGGCAGTGAGCATTTCAAAGAGGTGGTGACGGATTAGCCATAGGTTTTTTCATGGCTTAGTTCGTTATGTGGCAGCAACAATGTTTTTGTCCTTCATGCTGGCAGCCATTGCCGTCATGTTTTGGACAGATGTTTTGCTACTATAGATGAGTATTTTTATTGGAGTGACATTTTTCTGAAAAAAATTCATTATTCTCGAAAGGAATTTGCGAAATGGGGTACTAAATGATTGAACAAACTCCAGAAAAGATGAATGAGATAGAATTAGAATTCACGAAATTGGTCAGGGAATACCGTAAGACCATCTATACGGTATGTTACTTTTTCTCTGACAATCCCACCTATGTTGAGGACCTCTTCCAGGAAGTGTTGGTCAACCTCTGGAAGGGCTTTTCCAAGTTCCGCGGCGACAGCAGTCTCAAGACGTGGGTATGGCGCGTCAGCCTGAACACCTGCAGCAAAGTGGAGCAAGGGAGAAAACGGAGTGTACCAACCATTCCGCTGGTGATCGACAAGGACGTAATGAGTGTTTCTGACGAAGGTGGCCGGCAAATCAAGATGCTGTACGACAGGATCAACCGCCTTGAGCTGTTCGACCGCGCCATCATTCTTCTTTGGCTGGAGAGCATGAGGTATGATGAGATAGCCGCCATAGTGGGCATCTCCACCTCGGCTGTCACAAGTAGGCTGTTCCGCATCAAGGAACAACTCAAATCAATGTCAAACCATTAAAAACCAAAAAGTTATGTCAGAGAATATGAATGAGCTCCATGAGTTGGAGGAATTGAAGGCTGCTTACAACCTGATGGATGAAAGATTGGAAGGTCAGGAGATCGTGTCCGACGAGCAACTCCGCGAGGTCATGTACCGCAAATTTGCTGATATACGTCAGAATGCCAAAGAGGCCATCATCTGGGGAAATCTGCTCTTTGTGCCCGCATTGGCGTGGTGTACTTGGGCAAATGGCCACCTGACCCTATTGGGCATCATATTGCTGAGTGTGTATTGGGTGGCTTCACTGATTTTCAGATTCGTCATCCTAAGGCGGACAAAGAAGGAGGATTATGGCTCCTATGACCTGAAGACCTTGGTGGAAAGAGAGTCGCAATACTCGAAGAACATCAAGTGGGGAAGTATCGTTACAATCATTCTTATGACAGCTTTCTTCCTGCAGATGTTCGCTGGGAGACCAGGAAGAGGGGTGTTCATATTCATCATCTTGGCCTTGACCCTCATGATACCCGTGCTTGTCCGCTGGTTGGTGATTAAGTACAAGTATGACGGCCAGGCTATCGACCCCGCAACAGGCAAGCCCCGCAGACTTGGTGGAAAATGGTCTGCCATCGTAGGCTATACCCTCTTTGGCCTTGCAGGCAGCCTCTTCCTGGTTGGAACTGTAATGAGTGTAATCAACAGAGCTGGTATTGGCTGGCTCGGTCTGCTGAAAGGCCTCAATGGTGTGGCATTTATCATAGCTTCAGCCACATTTTTATTAGGATCATTGCATCTAAAGGGTAAAATCAACATTTCGTACAGGCTACTGGTCATACTGGCAGTCATAGCCATTGCACTCGCCGTATTGGTTGCAGGCATCGCTACACTGATGGATATCACAGAGTTGACTCAGAGTAGTTTATTACTAACAACAGTCGCTGTTTCGGCCATAGGCCTGTCGTTCCACAAGATGCGGAAATAGAAGTGCAGGAGTTGGGTGATACTGAAAAAAGGGTTGGTGAGGGCTATTGACTTACCAACCTTTTTTCAAGATGTTTCATTGGAAATGACTTGCTTTTGTATGCAAAAAATAATAGTAAAATCCAAATTCCATAAACTTATGTGCGGAAAATGTTCTCTTTTTAGTTGTTTCCGCACCTAAGTTCGTAAAAGCTATTTGTTGCGAATTTACATGAATTATTCTGGTTAAGTCCGAAAAAAGAAATGTGATGACGTAACGATATTGATTTCCTTCTTTCTTACTCTGCCGACCTTTGTCCCTTCTGCTTACCCCCTGGAGCGACACATTTGAAAGGGGATTGATACATCTGTCGCAAATGCCGCTGTGTGTCGCACGCTTTGGGGAAAGAAAACACAAAATATCATTGCAAGCCGACGAAACCGCCTTACCTTTGCATCGTCAAAACAAAAAAACAGGTTCGCCTGTAACGACAAAAAGAGAGAAAAAACAAAAAAGTAAAACAATAAAAAACAATAGAACAATGAAAGCAAAAATCACTTTACTGGTTGCAATGATGACAATAACCCTCACAGCCGCAGCAATGCCCTTCACCGATGCACGCAACAAGGCCATGTTCCTTAGCGACAAGATGGCTTACGAGCTCAATCTGACCGAATCACAATTCGAGGCAGTGTACGAAATCAACCTCGACTACCTGCTCAACATCGACGAAGAGTCCGACTTGTTCGGCTACAACTGGCAAATCCGCAACCGTGACATGAAGCAGGTGCTTTCCGAAGGACAGCACAGCCAATACCTCACCAGCGAGTGGTTCTACCGCCCCTTCTCATGCAGCGCTGAAGGCTGGACACTGGCTGTCAACAACCGCTACAGTGAAGGAATGAATTTCATGCAGCAGCCCGACGTCTTCCTCAGTTACAAGGGCGGCCACAATCAAATGGACACCAGCTTCTATGCTGACCAGCAATTCGATATGCCGGAGCAGCCCAAGTACCTCGGTCTGGCAGATTAAAAAATACACAACATTGTTAGGTTTTGATAAATGATAAATGATTTCCCCCCACACCCATCAATAAAAGGGTGTGGGGATTTTCGTAATTTCTCCGCTCCCTATTATCTGACCACACATTTTCAACATAAAATCATTGTCGGGCTGGATGAAAAGCTGAGGGAAATAAAAGCGGGAAAAGGAAAAAATGTGTAAATTTGTATCCTTGAAAATAATATAGACTAATGTATAACCATCACAATTATGTATAGCCTTAACTACAAAGTGACGACAAGCACCTGTGACAGCGAGGGACGACTGAAACTCTATTCGGCCCTCCAGATGATGCAGGACTGCTCGGAGATGTGGATTGACAGCGAGCCCGGTGTCAAACGGTATTTTGAGGAGCAGAACATGACCCAACTGCTGGCCTCACGCCAGGTGGAGATTATCCGCGTGCCCGAATACAAGGAGCAGCTGACGGTGACCACTTCGGTCTACGGCATGAAACCGATGTTCGGCTTCCGCAACACCTTCATTTACGATGCCGAAGGGCAACCTTGTTACAGGACATGGAGCATGGGAGCCTTCGTGGACAAGTCGGAAGGGAAACTGAAGCGGGTGGATGCCGCCACCATTGCCTCGATGAAACTGAAGCAGCAGTTGGAGATGAACTACAAAGACCGGCGCATCATCCTGCCTAAAGACGAGAGTGCAGGAGAGAAATGTGTGCCCGTCAGAGTGCAGCGGGCAGACATCGACTACAACCGACACATGAACAACGCCAACTACATCCGCATCGCCATGGAACTTCTGCCGGAGGATTTCAAGGTAAAGGGCTTGAGGGTGGAGTATCGGGTGGCAGCCAAGCTGGACGATATGCTTTTGCCAACTATCTATCGGATGGACAACGGCATCATCGTTTCATTGTCCATCGGCACCGAGGTGAGCGCAATCATAGAGTTCGAACGGGGATAAGCCACACCCTTTCCCCTACTTTGGGAGGCTTTTGAGAAAGCCTAAAAATCACGAATTAGCGAGAGCAGAACCATTGTTCTGCTCACGCCAGCGATGTCCTCTTATAGATAAGTAGGTAATCAAAATTATCTGTTACTATCATCTAATTTTGATCACCTACTTAAGTGGGAACAAGTTTAGAAGTCCGTCTCGTCGAAAGCGTCATCAGCCAGCTCTGCATTTCTCAGGCTGCGGTCCTCCTTTGACATGCTGCTGCGCTCTCTAAATGAGAAGTGCATTTTGTCGAAGAAAGCCATTTTTGAAGACCTGTCCCTGCGATAAGCCTTGTCCATGCCTTCGGAAGAGTAGTCAAAGTCGTGTGAGTTGCGTATGGACAACGACTGAGCCACAGCCGAGGAGTCCTGGTTGGCTCCCATGAAGGTGAACGACCATCCCTCTGTTTTGAGGCTCTCCACAAGGGCCCGGATGCTGTTCCTGTCGTATTCTTTCGATGCGTTTTCCAAGCCGTCGGTGATGATGGTCACCACGACAGCCACGTCGTCGATATCCTTCACGTGCTTGCGCAGTGATGTGAGAGCGAAGCCCATGGCATCATATAGCGGGGTGCAGCAGCAAGGCTCATACTGCTCCATCGTGAGCGGGGCAGCCTCGGCTACGGGCACCTTGTCATAGACTGCGTCATTGGAGCAGCTGCAAAAAGTGATGAGAGAGATGAAGTGGTCCTGTGTTTCGCTATACTTCTCCTGTGCCTTCTTGATACCTGCGAGTGTTTCGTTGAAACCTTCCATGGCTGCCAAGCGGATACGACCCATCGAACCGCTCTTGTCGAGCACCACCAGGTTGTAAATCTGTGTTTTCTCCTTCTTGTTTTCCATAATTGATTGATGTTTGAATGAGATGATAAATAAATAATTGATGTTTGATATTATAGAAAGCCAAAACATCATTTTTCTATCACTATTCCCGATGAAATTTTTTGGTGCCATTTTTCAGGCATCCAAAACAAAAAAAGGCCGCTGTGTCTTGCAGCGGCCTCTCAACAGTTATGTTATGAAAAATTTGAGAGAATTGAAACTTCACAGTTTCAGATTGTTTTACTAAACATTTGATTATTATAGAGAAAGCATAGAAATGTCACTATTTGAGTATGGGTACCTCAGCCATTTTCATGGAGTCGATTTTCGTAGTGTCGACAATGGCTATGGAGTTGCCCTCCTGTGTTGTTTCGTCGAATTGTGCTCCGGCGATAGTTGGTGGCTGCGTGGGCTGCATGGCCACCTGTATGGCATTGCCTAAGGTGAGAATGATGGCCACGATGGCCGCAGCTTTGAACAGTGGTGTGAGCCGCTGTTTGAGGCTGATGGTTTTTGCCTTGACAGGCGGCATCTCGCCCACCATCTCGAGCATCTTGCGGTCGAAGTCCTCTCCCAGCCTATTGGTTTCGGTGTCGGTGTGCTCGTAGGTGAAGAGGTCTTTGTAGGGCAGAAGGCAGACCGGCACATTCTCCTGACTGAAGAAAGTGCGCAGGATTTGCTCTTCCTCGAGAGAGGTTTCGCAAAGCCAGTAACGCTCTAGCAACTGCTCGATGTACCTATAGTCCATAACCTTCTATTTCTTGATATTTTTGCTTGATGGCCTGTCGGGCCCTGAAGATGTTGACTTTCACTTGGTCCTCGCTGATATTGAGTATCTGAGCGATTTCCTTGTATGTTCTTCCTTCGAAGTCTCTGAGCTGCATGCAGCTTCTCTGCTTCTCGGGTAGCGAGTTGACCATTCTTCTGACGAGCTCTATGCGGTCTTGCTGCAACATTTGCTCGTAGGGGTTCCCCTTCTGGTCGGGTGTGTCGATCTGTATGCTTTCTATCGACTCGGTGTGGTTGGCTTTTGCCTTGATGCGGTCGAGTGCCAGGTTCCGGCAGATGGTGAGGCAGTATGCCTCTATCGACTCGATGCTTCCCAATTCGTCGCGTTTGCTCCAGACCTTCATCAGTGTGTCCTGAACAATGTCTTGTGCCTCCTCGTGCTTGAGTGTGATGCGCAGGGCAAGCCTGTAAAGCACATCTTTCAGCGGCAGTACATCATTGCGGAAACTGATATCGTTCATCGTTGTCTGATTGGAAGACGATTAGGTGTGGGGTAAAGTTACAATGCCCATTATTGTTTAACAATCGTTAACAATCAGTGGGCGTTTTTGGGAAACATGGATGTTTTAGACCTTGTATGGGTTAGGATTTGATGATTGTGCCTTGCGTTCCGTCGATGGCAGTGGCGCATGTGATGACGACTTGTCCGACGCCGCTGTCGATGGCTTGCAGTGCGTTTTCGATTTTGGGTATCATCCCTCCTGAGATGGTGCCGTCGGCTTTGTATCGGCAGAAATCGCTGTGGTTGATGTGCGGGATGACGCTGTCGTCGTCGTCGGGGTTGCTGAGGACACCTTTTTTCTCGAAGGCATAGATGAGTGTGACGTTGTAGAACGCGGCGAGCGCTTTTGCTGTTTCCGCTGCGATGGTGTCGGCGTTGGTGTTGAGCATGTTGCCTTCTCCGTCGTGCGTGAGTGGCGCCATGACGGGTGTGATGCCCTTTTCGATGAGCATGGCGAGCCGTTCGCCGTCGGTTTTGTCCACATCACCCACGAAGCCGAAGTCAACCCCGTCTTTGATGGGTCTTCGGTGCGCCCTTATGACATCCATGTCGGCCCCGGTGAGTCCGATGGCGGTGGTGCCCTGTGCGCCGAGCCGTGCCACGAGGTTTTTGTTGACCAGTCCTGCATAGACCATGGTGACGACTTCGAGCATCTTCTCGTCGGTGATGCGTCTGCCTCCCACCATTTTGCTTTCTATGCCGAGTTTTTCCGCCATTTTGGTGGCTTTTCTTCCACCCCCGTGCACGAGAACCTTTCTTCCTTCGATAGTTGAGAAGTCAGTGATAAGCCGCTGGAACTGCTGTTCGTCCTCGACAACGGCTCCACCGACTTTCACTACGATGCATGTCTGTTTCTCCTCGCTGCTCATGTCCTATTCGAGATAAGTGTATCCATAGAGCCCCGAGCGGTAGTTGGAGAGGAATTCCTTCCCTTCTTCGATGGATATTTTCCCCTCCTTGACGCTTTTAGTGACCCATATTTCGAGTTGTCTGACGAGTTTTCTGGGGTTGTACTGCACATAAGCGAGCACTTCCTCCACGGTTTCGCCATCGATGATTTGGTCGATGTGGTAGGTGTTGTCCTTCACCGAGATGTGCACGGCGTTGGTGTCTCCGAAGAGGTTGTGCATGTCGCCGAGGATTTCCTGGTAAGCCCCCACGAGGAACACGCCGAGGTAGTAGGGCTCGTTGCGTTTGAGCGGGTGAACGGGCAGTATGTGCGAGATGTTGCGGTTGGTGACGAAATTGGCGATTTTCCCGTCGCTGTCGCAGGTGATGTCCTGCAGCGTGGCGCTTCGTGTGGGTCTTTCGTTGAGGCGCTGTATGGGAACGATGGGGAACAGCTGGTCGATGGCCCATGAGTCGGGCAGCGACTGGAAGAGTGAGAAGTTGCAGAAATACTTGTCGGCAAGTATCTTGTCAAGGCTTCTCAGTTCCTCCGGCACGTGTTTGAGGTGCTTGGTGAGGTTGTTGATTTCGTGTGACACACTCCAGTACATGCTCTCCACCTCCGCCCTTGTCTTGAGGTCGATGATGCCGTGGTTGAAGAGGTCGAGAGCCTCCTCCCTGATTTGCTCTGCGTCGTGCCAGTCCTCGAGCATGGAGCGCTGGCTGAGGTTGTCCCAGATCTCGTAAAGGTCCTTCACCAGTTGGTGTGCCTCCTCTCCGGGTTCGAAGTCATCGCTCATTTCGGGCAGCGATGCGGTTTCGAGGACATCGATGACGAGCACGGAGTGGTGTGCCGACAGCGAGCGTCCGCTCTCGGTAATGAGGTTGGGGTGCGCGATGCCGTTTTTGTTGGCTGCCTCAACGAAGGTGTATATGCAGTCGTTGACATATTCCTGTATGGAGTAGTTGACCGAACTTTCGCTGCTTGGCGAGCGTGTTCCGTCGTAGTCGACGCCCAGTCCGCCTCCGCAGTCCACGAAGTCGACGTTGTATCCGAGCCGGTGCAGCTGGATGTAGAATTGCGATGCCTCTCGCAGCGCAGCCTGTATGCGCCTGATTTTGGTGATTTGCGAGCCGATGTGGAAGTGTATGAGTCTCAGGCAGTCGCGCATGTCTTTTCTGTCGAGCAGGTCGAGGGCTTCGAGGAGTTCGCTGCTTGTGAGTCCGAATTTGCTGGCGTCTCCTCCGCTTCCTTCCCATTTTCCCGAGCCGGAAGTGGCGAGTTTGATGCGTATGCCGAGATTTGGCCTGACGTTGAGTTTCTTCGCCGCTTTTGCGATGATGTCGAGCTCGTTGAGTTTTTCAACGACGATGAAGATGCGTTTTCCCATCTTCTGCGCGAGTAGGGCGAGCTCTATGTAGCTTTGGTCTTTGTATCCGTTGCAGATGATGAGCGAGTCGCTTTGGCATTGCACGGCGATGACGGCATGCAGTTCGGGTTTAGAGCCTGCCTCCAGTCCGAGGTTGAATTTTTTGCCGTGCGAGATGATTTCCTCGACCACGGGCTGCATCTGGTTGACCTTGATGGGGTAGATGACGAAGTTCTCGCCTTTGTAGTCGTATTCCTCGGCAGCCTTCTTGAAGCAGCTGGCAGTTTTCTCGATGCGGTTGTCGAGGATGTCGGGGAATCTGAGGAGCACTGGTGGTGAGACGTCACGGAGTGCGAGTACGTCCATCACTTCCCTCAGGTCGATACGTGTCTCGTCTTTGCATGGTGAGACGAAGACGTTGCCTTTCTCGTTGACTCCGAAATATGAGGTGCCCCATCCGGGGATGTTGTAGAGCTCTTTGGAGTCCTCAATCGTCCATTTTTTCATATGTGGTGGGTGGGTATTAGGGTTCTGTTTGGGTGTAAGGTCTCTATCACACGCCTGTCATCTGGCGTATGCGGTTCACGGAGATGTTGATTTTCTCGTGGGTGTCGAGTAGGTTGACATCGAGTATATGCCTTGCCTTGCTGTAGAAGTTCTCACGGTATTCGAGCTGCTCGCGTATGAACTGCAGCATTTCTTCGGGCGTCTTGCCTTGCAGTAGTGGTCTGACGCCCTTTCCCATGAGCAGGTGCTGGTGCAGCACTTCCGGCGTGGCTTTGAGATAGACGGTGTCGCCCTGCGCGTTGAGGTAGTCCATGTTGTCGTAGAAGCATGGTGTCCCTCCTCCGCAGCTGATGATGACGTTTTCGAACTCAGCGACTTCGTGTAGCATGGCGTGCTCGAGTTTTCTGAAGCCTTCCTCTCCTCGCTCGGCGAAGAGTGCGGCGACCGACTTTCTCATCCGGGTCTCGATATACCAGTCGAGGTCATAGAAAGGCATGCCGAGTGCTTTTCCCAAAGCTTTCCCCACAGTTGTCTTTCCTGCCCCCATGTATCCGATGACGATGATTCTCACCATGTTGCTTTTTGTTTCTTGGTGTGTTTTATTCAACCTCTATTTTTTCTTCTTCGTGGCAGTTTCCACTACCTGGCGGCACTGCTCGTAGGAGAGTTCACCGGCTTTGCTCTGCATGGCTTTCGGTATGCGGTAGTTTTGCCCGTCGTAGCAGATATACGGCCCGAATCGTCCGTTCATGACCTCCATCTTGGGGTCTTCATCAAACTTCTGCAGGTGTCTTTGCTTCTCCTGCTCCCGTTTGACCTCGATGAGCTCGATGGCTCTGTCGAGTGTGACGGTGAGGGGGTCATCGTCTTTTGGCAGCGACACATACTTCTTGTTGTGCAGGATATATGGTCCGAATCGCCCTGCGCCGATGACGACGGGTGCCTCCTCGTAGGTTCCGATGTTTCGTGGCAGTTTGAAGAGTTCGAGGGCCTCTTCGAGTGTGATGCCCTCCATGCTTTTGTCGGTGGGCAACTGTGCGAAGAGCGGTTTTTCCTTGTCTTCTGCTGTTCCGATTTGCACGATGGGGCCGTATCGGCCGATTTTCACGGATACTGGCTTTCCTGTTTTGGGGTCTGTTCCGAGTTCCCGCTCTCCGGCTTTGTGCTCAGCGCGTATGTTCATGGTTTTCTCCACGACAGGTTCGAAGTCTTTGTAGAACCTCTTGATCATGGCGGTCCACTTGGCCTTTCCTTCGGCGATTTTGTCAAACTGTTTCTCGACGTTTGCTGTGAATCCATAGTCCATGATGTCGGGGAAGTACTGCATGAGGAAGTCGTTGACCACGATGCCGATGTCTGAAGGCAGCAGTTTTCCCTTCTCGCTCCCCACCATTTCCTTTTTGTTGGCGGTGGTGATTTTGTTGCCTTTCAGGGTGTCGATGGTGTAAGCCCTTTCGGAGCCTTTCTTGTCGCCTTTCTGCACATACTCCCTCTGCTGAATGGTACTGATGGTGGGTGCGTAGGTCGAAGGTCTTCCGATGCCCAGCTCTTCGAGTTTTTTCACGAGGCTTGCCTCGGTGTATCGTGTTGGCCCGGTGGTGTATCGCTCGGTGGCGGTGATGGAGTTCCGTGTGAGGATGTCGCCTTGCGCGAGTGGTGGCAGCGTGTCGGTCTTGTTCGGTGCCAATGCGTTCTTGTTTTCGGCGTTGTCTTCATCGTCGGTCGACTCTCTGTAAGCTTTGAGGAAGCCGTCGAAGACGATGACCTCTCCTGTTGCGACAAAGCAGTTGTCGGAAGTGCTGATGAGGATGTTGACGGTGGTTTTCTCGATTTGTGCGTCGGCCATCTGCGATGCTGCCGTGCGTTTCCAGATGAGGTCATAGAGCCGGCGCTCCTGTGCCGTGCCCTCTATCTCGGTGTTGCTCATATAGGTCGGGCGTATGGCCTCGTGTGCCTCCTGGGCGCCCTTGGAGTTGGTCTTGTAGTTGCGGGGCTGGCTGTACTCCTTGCCGTAGAGCTTGATGATTTCCTCTTTGCTGTCGTTGATGCAGAGCGAGGAGAGGTTGACGGAGTCGGTACGCATGTAGGTGATGAAACCGTTCTCATAGAGCCGCTGTGCCACCATCATGGTCTGCGAGACGGTGAAGCCGAGTTTTCGTGAGGCTTCCTGCTGCAGGGTGGATGTGGTGAATGGTGGTGCCGGTGAGCGGTGCAGGGGTTTCTGCGTCACGGCATCGACGGTGAATGTGGCCCCTTTGCACAGTTCGAGGAAAGCGAGGGCTTCCTCACGGCTGTGGAAGCGGGTGGGCAGTTCGGCCCTCACCTCAGCAGGTGCCTCGCCATTTTGCTTGTCGAGGGTGAAGAGTGCGCCGATGCGGTAGTAAGATTCGCTGGTGAAAGACTGTATTTCTCTCTCGCGCTCCACGATGAGCCTGACGGCGACGCTCTGCACGCGTCCGGCAGAGAGTGCGGGTTTCACCTTCCGCCACAGCACGGGTGAGAGGCGGAAGCCCACGATGCGGTCGAGCACGCGGCGTGCCTGCTGCGCGTTGACCAGGTTCATGTCGATAAGGCGCGGACTCTCGATGGCCCTGAGGATGGCGGGCTTGGTAATCTCGTGGAACACGATGCGGCAGGTCTTCTCCTCGTCGAGGCCGAGCACTTCGCACAGATGCCAGGAGATAGCTTCTCCCTCACGGTCCTCATCGGATGCGAGCCACACTTTCTTGGCTTTCTTCGCACTGGCACGGAGCTCGCTCACCAGTTTTTTCTTCTCCTCGGGTATCTCATAGTCGGGTTGGAGGGTATCAAGGTCGATGCTGATTTCCTTTTTCTTGAGGTCGCGGATGTGTCCATAACTGGACATCACCTTGAAATCCTTGCCCAGAAAGCGCTCAATGGTTTTCGCTTTGGCAGGGCTCTCTACTATCACTAAATTGTCTTGCATTGTCTTCAATTTGTTGTTCGAGGCGCAAAAGTAAGCAAAACTTTATTGATATACCTTATTATATACATAAAATTTTGATTTTTTAAGGATTCATCACAGCACTATGCACCATGTACCCCCCAAAAAAAGGCTACATGGTGCATAGTGAAAGAAAAGCCCGCGACGATGAAGTGACGGCTCTACTCCACCCTGATCTTTCTGTTCTTGTTGATGTAGATACCAGGCTGTGTGGGTTTGTCGCCTATGCGTATACCTTGTAGTGTATACCACGCATTGTCGACGGGAGCAGTGTTGCCGACGTGCTGGTGAATGCCGGTGACGGAGATGCCCTGAAAGGAGTCGATGTAATCTTCGAGATAGTAGCCGAGATGCGGCGGCTGGTTGTAGGCCACGTTCTGCCATGCCACCCCCATGCGGTAGAGATGGTCGTGCATGAGCGTGGGCACGCGGTAGTCGGTGGTGTAGCCCGAGGAGTAGATGTTGATGGTGCAGCTGTCGGTGGTGCTCCATAGGATGACTTCCTCGCGCCAGTCGCCGAAGAGGTCGGCCGTGAGGCATGGTGTGGCTTTGGTGCTGTTGCATGACGCTGGCTTGCCATAGGTCGCTATCATGTTGCGGTTGAAGCCCATGCCGAGGGCAGAAGCCTTCCCGTTGTTCCATTTCGAGATGGTGACGTTGTCGAGCAGTTCCTCATAGGGGTCGCCGTCCCAGTAGATGCGGAAGTTCATGCCGGGATTGGCATTGACGATGGCCTTCCCATCGATGGTGTATGACATGGTCTGTGTGGCGTAGGTGAACTCACACCCGCGGTATCTTGAGTCGTAGTCGGCAGCGAGTCCGCGCCCGGTGTCGCGCGATGAGGTCTTGAGCACGAGCACTTCGCCCGTGCGTGCGTCGTGAACGTCGGCACCGTAAGGTGCGATATCCGATTCGTGTACGTCCATCACCTCATATCCAGGCCGGTCGGGGTTGAGGTCGGCCATGTGAATGGCATCGCCGTGGCCGAATCCCACGCTGTAGAGCAGCGAGCCATCGTTGTCGACGGCAGCACTGCCCCAGATAATCTCGTCGCAGCCGTCGCCATCGACATCGCCCACCGAGAGGTTGTGGTTGCCGTTGCCGAACATGGTGTGCTGTGCGCCCTTTCCGCCAGTGTTGGTGGTGTATGAGCGTGTGGTTTTCTTCCAGTCAGCGTCGTAGAACTCGACGTTGTTGTTGCTGACACTTGCGTGCAGCCACTTGTGGTGCAGCTGCTTCCCGTCGAAGTCGACAGCCCAGAGATAGGCTCTGGTGTAGTATCCGCGGCACATCACCGCCGAGGGGTTTTTGTCGGGTCCGTCGAGGAAGGCGACACATGCCAGGTGGCGGTCGGCGCGGTTGCCGTAATCATCGTTCCAGAACGACTTGGCGGGATGGCTGTCGATTTGGTTGAACTTCCCAGCCCGGTTGGGGTTGTACCAGATGGTGTGCAGTGCTTTTCCCGTCTGTCCGTCGAAGACAGTGAGGAACTCCGGCCCGGTGAGGATACGCCCGTCGCTGTTTCTGTAGATGGTGGTATTGGCTGTGTTTTTGATGTTGTTGTCGGTGGCAGCCATCGAGACATACTGTCCTTCTCCGTCTTTGGAACCCGGTGCGGTCTTGCAGATCATCTCGGCTTTTCCGTCGCCGTCGAAGTCATACACCATGAACTGGGTGTAGTGTGCGCCCGCCCTGATGTTGTTGCCGAGGTTGACGCGCCACAGCTGCGTGCCGTCGAGCCGGTAGCAGTCGATGACGACGGGGCTGGTGACACCCGACTGTGCGTTGTCTTTTGAGTTCTGCGGGTCCCATTTCACGAAGAGCTCGTACTGCCCGTCGCCATCGGCATCGCCCACCGACATGTCGTTGGGCGCGTAGCCGGCATTGTTGACAGCCGCGGGGCGGTTGAGCTTGATGGGCAGGTAGGGCTGTGCCCAGGGCGACACTTCGGCGGTGGTGTCTACCGGTACGCCGTCCTGCACGGTGACCACTTGGAACTTGTCGTCTTTTGTTCCATCAACGGTGAGCGAGGTGGCTTTGTAGATGTCGTCCTGCAGCAGTGTGCCGTTTTTGAGCAACTGGAAGGTGGTGTGCTGGTTGTCAGTGCCCAGGAGCCTCCACCCCACGAAACATTTTGTCGTGGCATAGGAGATGGCGATGAGCCCTCGGTCGAGGTGCTCCATCTGGCTGACAGGTGTGTCGTTAGGCGACTGTGCGTTGACGCACAGAGCGGTGAGGCTCGCTAAGAGCGACGTGAAGAGATGGCGCATTTTGATTCGTAGTTTAGGAGGTTGTTTTTTTAGTAGTTCAGGAGTTCTCTGAGGGAGTTTAGGAGAGTTTGGGAGTTTTCTGAGGGAGTTTGGGAGTTTCGTAGTTTAGGAGTTTAGACATTAGCTTTGAGGGCTCATGGCTGTTTGCTGCGGCGAAACCGCAGCATACGGAAAACGAAAATAGGAAGAGCTGAAACTTAAGAAACGGCATTCCTAATTCCTCATTCCTAATTCCTCATTCCTAACAAGCGTCTAAAGTCTAAAGTCTAAACTCCTAAGTAAATCACTTCACCATGCTTCCGGGCTTCACCTCTTTCATAATTGTGGTGACGCTCAGGGCGCCGTCGAAGTTCTCGGCGGACAGTATCATGCCCTGGCTTTCGATGCCCATGAGTTTTCTTGGTGCGAGGTTGGCGATGAAGAGGACGTCTTTTCCTTCGAGCTCTTCGGGTGTGCAGTGCTTGGCGATGCCGCTGACGATGATGCGCTCGTTGCCGCTGCCATCGTCGATGGTGAGTTTGAGGAGCTTGTTGGCTTTCTTCACCTTCTCGCATTTGATGACGCGCCCCACCCTGATGTCGAGCTTCTCGAAGTCGGTGTAGTCGATGACGGGCTTGAAGTCGGGAGCCTTGTATTCGGCGGCCATGTTGGCCAGTTTGGTGTCCTCGAGTTTCTTGAGTTGTGCCTCGATGACCTCGTCTTCGATTTTCTCGAAGAGGAGCGACGGCTCTGCCAGCTGGTGTCCCGGCTTGAGGATATCGGCATGTCCGAGCTGGTCCCATTCAAAGCTGTCGATGGCGAGCATCTCCCTGAGTTTCTTGCTGCTGAAGGGCAGGAAGGGCTCGAAGGCGATGGCGAGGTTGGCGACGAGCTGCAGCGAGATGTAGAGGATGGTCTCCACGCGCTTGGGGTCGGTCTTCCATACCTTCCACGGCTCGCACTCGGTGATGTAGCGGTTGCCGATGCGTGCGAGGTTCATGGCCTCGAACTGTGCCTCGCGGAATTTGAACTGGTCGAGGAGTTCCTCCACCTTGTCCTTCACGTCCTTGAACTCTTCGATGGCCCGCTTGTCGACCTCGAGCAGTTCTCCGCACTCGGGCACCACGCCGCCCCAGTATTTTCGGGTGAGCTGCAGGGCACGGTTGACGAAATTGCCGTAGATGGCCACCAGCTCGTTGTTGTTGCGGTCCTGGAAGTCGCGCCAGGTGAAGTTGTTGTCCTTGGTCTCGGGAGCGTTGGCGGTGAGGACGTAGCGCAGCACGTCCTGCTTGCCGGGCAGGTCGGCGAGGTATTCATGGAGCCACACCGCCCAGTTTTTCGAGGTGGAGATTTTGGCGTCCTCGAGGTTGAGGAACTCATTGGCTGGCACGTTGTCGGGCATGATGTAGCCGCCGTGGGCACGCATCATGACGGGGAAGATGATGCAGTGGAAGACGATGTTGTCCTTTCCGATGAAGTGTACGAGGCGTGTGTCGTCGTCCTGCCACCACTTCTGCCATGTTCCCCACTTTTCGGGCTCATTGGCGCAGAGCTCCACGGTGTTGGAGATATAGCCGATGGGGGCATCGAACCACACGTAGAGCACCTTGCCCTCGGCTCCCTCGACGGGAACGGGGATGCCCCAGTTGAGGTCACGGGTCATGGCGCGTGGCATCAGGTCCATCTCAAGCCAGCTCTTGCACTGTCCATATACATTGGGTCTCCACTCCTTGTGCTCCTCGAGAATCCATTGCCTGAGCCATTCCTGGTATTCGTTGAGGGGCAGATACCAGTTCTTGGTGTCGCGAAGCACCGGGGTGGAGTTGCTCCTGCGACTGCGGGGATTGATAAGCTCCTCGGGCGACAGGTCGCGGCCACAGCCGTTCTCGCACTGGTTGCCATAGGCCAAATGGCCGCAATAGGGGCACTCACCCTCAATGTCGCGGTCGGTGAGGAAGTCGTGCACCTCCTCGTCGTAATATTGCTTGGTGGTCTTCTCGACGAGCTTGCCGTCATCGTAGAGCTTGCGGAAGAAGTCGGCGGCAAACTGGTGGTGGGTCTTCGATGTGGTGCGTGAGTAGATGTCGAAGGAGATGCCGAACTGCTCGAAGGAGTCTTTGATGAGGCTGTGGTAGCGGTCGACCACATCCTGGGGGGTGATGCCTTCCTGACGGGCACGCAGGGTGATGGGCACGCCATGCTCGTCGCTTCCTCCGATGAACATCACCTCCTGCTTTTTCAGCCGGAGATATCTCACATAGATGTCGGCAGGCACATAGACGCCTGCCAGGTGACCGATATGCACGCCGCCGTTGGCGTAGGGCAGTGCTGCGGTGACGGTCGTCCGCTTGTAGTTCTTCTTTTGCATGATATAGTCGTGAATTTTCATGCAAAATTAAACATTTTATCGCATATATCGCCAAAATCTCGAAAAAAACTCGGAGAGAGGAGGTTTTTAGGCGGTCAAGGGGGAGTTTTTGAGAAGATTCTTTTTAGGAGTTCAGGAGCCAATAGCACTGAGGGCTTCTGATAATAAAATGTCGTAATAACGTAATCTTTTCAATCTTCAATTTTCAATTTTCATGAAAAAATTGTATATTTGCACAAAATCTACGAACATCATGAAAACGACATCTACCACTACCACCTTTGGGGCACGGACGGCCATGACGCTGCTCTTGCTGCTCACCATAACACAAGGAACATGGGCCACAAACTACATCACCGAAGTGATGCTCATCGGAGGCAACAAAGAAGAGGTGAACACACTAAAGAGCACCTACACGGAGAGGGGATGGACAGTCTTCAACCAAGACCTCAACGCCGGTGCCGGTGGCGACTACATCTACCTGCTCTACAAGACGGCCGCCGACAACAACACACACAACCTCACCTTCATCACCGACTTCTACCTCAGCACCACAAAGGGCACGGTGGATAAAGACATCACTTATAATGGCCGCACCTACCACCTCGTGCCCTACGACGGAGGCTCGCACTTCGAAAGCATACAGGGCAACCTGAACAGCAACGCTGGCGGCAGCGATATCCACCTCTATTATACCACGACATTTAAATTGGACGACCAATTGTCACCCGACAACATGGCTGTCGATACCATAACATTTAATGACAACAAAACAGGTGCTGTGGGCAAGAATGGGGGTGATACTGGCTATGACCTCAACGCTGGCTGTGGCTCCAGCACCGACGATATCTACATGCATCTCTACTCCAGCAGAGCCAATTATTGGACATTCCAGAAAAACAGCGACGGCACAAGATGCCGCATCAGGGGCTACGAGGGAAAGACATCCTCTGTTATAGCCATCCCCGCCATCATAGAAGGTGCAGCGGTGGAGGACATTTACCCCAATGTGGTCTTTACAGAATTTGAAGCCCTTCAAAAGATTTATTTCCATAGTTCTTTAGTTATAACCACGATGCCGTCGGTGGCCAACTTATCAAAACTCACAAATGTCCATTTAGTAGATAACAACGGCAATGTGATAGAAAACGAACTTCCGCCTTCCATCACGACTATCCCAGACGGTGCTTTCAAGAATACTCCTATCAAGGGACTCAAGATGCCCAATGTGAGCAGCATTGGAGCCTCGGCTTTCAATGGTTGTACCAGCATGATATCAGTCACTTTAGGCAAAAAAATAGAAAGCATCGGAATCGATGCCTTCCTGAACTGCAATGCTTTAGAATCAATTCAAATAGCGAGTGGAAGCCCAACCTACGACAGCCGCGACAACTGCAATGCCATCATTGAAACCTCTTCCAACACCCTGATAGTTGGTTGTAAAAATACCATCATACCCAACAGCGTGACGAGCATTGGTAATTCTGCTTTCTATAACCGCACCAGCCTAACCTCCTTCATCATCGGCAAAAGCGTGACAAGCATAGGGGAAAGTGCGTTTAATGGTTGCTCCAGCCTGAATTCCGTCATCATCGGCAAAAGCGTGACAAGCATCGGAAATTCTGCATTCTCTAACTGCTCCAGCCTAACCTCCGTCAACATCCCCAATAGCGTGACAAGCATAGGGAATAATGCATTTATTTACTGCTCCAGCCTGAATTCCGTCAACATCGGCGATAGCGTGACAAGCATCGGAAATTCTGCATTCTCTAACTGCTCCAGCCTAACCTCCG